>CAYVSD010000064.1:0-9552 GCA_964453315.1 uncultured Muribaculaceae bacterium
AGGACTTACGCTACATGCGTTTATCAGATAACCATTTTCTTTTAGTTCTTTACATTTTGCTTTTGTTATAGGTGCAGGTAGTTGTGCAGGAGTCATAATTTTAACACCGCCTAATGTTGCCAACACAGCACATTTAAATTACAAAAGCATTAACTATATAAATTGCGAAATTTCCATTTTTATAATATTATTAATAAAAAGGAGAGCAATTTATGGATAAAGAAACATATAAAAGAATTATGGGTTATGTCCCTACGGTTATAGAAGCATCTTCTCGCGGAGAACGTTCTTTTGATATTTTTTCAAGATTATTGAGAGAAAGAATTATTTTCTTAGGAACACCGATTGATGACGACGTTGCTGATTCAATTGTCGCTCAACTTCTGTTATTAGACAGCGAAAATCCTGAAAAAGATATTATGTTATATATTAATAGTCCGGGGGGAAGCGTTACCGCAGGATTTGCAATTTATGACACGATGCAGCATATCAGAGCAGATGTTTCAACTATTTGTCTTGGACAAGCCGCTTCCATGGGTGCATTTTTACTATCTTCCGGCGCTAAAGGCAAAAGAATGGCTCTACCTAATGCAAGAATTATGATTCACCAACCTTTAGGCGGAGCAAGAGGTCAAGCTACGGATATTGAACTCGAAGCTAAAGAAATTCGCCGTATGAAAGATTTATTAATCGGTATTATGGCAGAAAATGCAGGTCAAGATTTTGAAAAAGTTAAAGCTGATTGCGAAAGAGATCATTATCTATCTGCCTTAGAAGCCAAAGAATACGGCTTAATTGACAAAGTTGTATAATTCAAATATTAACAAATGTTAACAAATGATTTAAAACATGCAATTCTCAAGAGTTGCATGTTTTTATATAAGTGTAGGTTAGAAAAAGGTTAGTTAAAATTTAGTAAGGTAGGTTAGTTATGGGATTTTTGATGTACACCGCTCATGTACATAATCTGATTTCCAAAAAGCAAGAGTGCGAAAGGAAACTGTTGGATATCACCAAACAGTATGATGATTTCCACGCTTATGCCGAAAGAGTCGGAAATGGTAGCATGACAATAGGAGATTTATTAAGTACACCTAGTTCAATGATGGGACGTGCAATGAACTTTATGGCGTATGCTCACAACAGTGCTATGCAGTATGCAACAACTTACGGACCTCAATATGAACAGATGTATATGCAGCAAACAGGCGGAGCCTCAGATCCGCAGCAAGCACAAATGATGCACAATTATATTATGCAGCAATTGTATATGCAAGCAAGACAAGAAGTTGCAGAAGTCGAAAAAAGAAATTTAAACGAAATTGAAGCACAACTTAAAAAACAAAAAGAAGAAGCTGAAACAGATTTAGCAATTGCTGAAAAAGAATTAGAAACATACAAAAAACAACAAAGAGACAGCATCAAAGACGTAATTCCTGAATTTGCATAATAATAATAAAACTTACCCTAATAAAACTAACTGATAAAAACGGAGCATCTAAATAATGCCCCGTTTTTATTTGAATATAATTTTATCAATTTTTATATCATGCCCTTCAGTCGGAAGTTTTTTTATCATCAAAGCCCTTGGCAACAGAGAAACAGTTTTAAAATTTTGACCGTATAATTTTAAAAATCTATCGTAAAAACCGCCGCCATACCCCAAACGAAAACCAAAGCTATCTGCCATTAAAGCCGGAACTATCACAAAATCCAATACAGATGGTTCAACCGACTGCGTTACAGGTTCAAAAACACCAAAATTAGACACAACAAGCTCATCTTTAATATTATAAGGACAAACTTCCAATTCTTCTCCCTTCACCCGAGGCAAATAAAAATTTTTATTATCATTAAAAAGCCCGCGCAAATCAATTTCGTAACGCAAAGGATAATACAACATAACGTTATTTGAATTAATATAATCTGTATCCTGTTCCAAAGCTTGAGTCAAAATCCTTGAAATTTCAGCAATTTGCAAAGTTTTACGAATATTTTTTGCTTTAGTCCTTAATAAAGATTTCTCATCCATAACCTAAATATATAATAAATTTGTGAAAAAATAATAATCCTTTCACAAATTAAAAATAAACCTTATTCAGCTAAATCTGGAATTATAAACACGAGAAATTATTTAAACCATATAACAAGAAAGTAATGCAGCCCCGGATTCGCGCATTTTCTTCAACGCGCGAATTTCAGTTTGGCGAATACACTCTTTCGTTACTCCATAGATATTACCAATCTCTTCAAGGGTGTATTTTTCGCCATCATCCAGCCCGAAGCGCATTTTTACAACTTTTTGTTCACGATCTTTTAAAGTTGAAATAACATTTGCTATATCGTTTCTTAAATCTTCATATTCAGTACTTTCATTTGCAGAAGCCTTACCATCAGCCAAGATTTCCGAAAGATTCATCTCTTTACCGTCAGATTTTTCTATCCCATTTTCGATGGAAATAGTCTTTGTATAAGCACTCAAAAACGATTCTATTTTAGAAGGTGCAATATTCATTTTTTTTGCAACATCTTCAATTCTCACTGACGAATTCGCATCTTGCTCCATCTGAGATTTAATTTTTGAATACTTCGAAAGTGTTTCCTGTATATAAACAGGTATTTTCATACAATGTGATTGTTCGGAAATAGCTTTGAACATCGCTTGTTTTATCCACCAACCTGCATAAGTTGAAAATTTATTACCCAAACGATAATTAAACTTATCTACAGCAATCATCAAACCTAAATTACCTTCCTGCACAAGATCAATAAGCGGCAACGCCGACATGTGTATAGTCTTTCTTGCAATAGTTAAAACAAGTCTCAAATTAGAACAAATAAGCTCTAATCTTGCACTTTGATCTCCGGCTTCAATACGCTTTGCCAACTCCTGCTCCTGCTCGTAACTCAATTGAGGATATGACGCAATTTCTCTTAAATATAAACTAAATGCACTATCTTCAACACATGAGCGTTCATCCTGCCCGCAAGGCTCGAACTTAATAAGCTCTTCTCTCATCTTATGCTCCTAAGGGTAAATAAATTGTAAACACGATTAAAGTTTGTATATAAATAGTATATACTATTTTATATACAATTTCAAGTCATGTATTAAGTTTTGTGAAATTATAGTCTTTACAAAGCCATATTTAAGCCTTTGCCCCATGTTCGTAATATAATGACATGGGGAAAAGGAGTATTAAAATGGGGATTAATTTTAAGGAAAAATTGCAAAATATTAACAAAACAAAAGTTATTATATTAACGGTAGTATTGTTTGTTATGGCTATTATAGCAGTATTAGGATATGAATATATCCAAATGAAAAACGTTGCAAATATGGAAACAGCTGCACCTCCAACAGAATCAGTATTAGTCAAAGGACCTGAAGAAGTTTTAAATGAACAAAAACCAATGCGCCCTTCAGATTACAAAATCGGTATTGAATACAATAAAGCAGTTAAAGCCGATAAACCGATAGTTGTATTATTTTATGCAGATTGGTGCCGTTATTGCATAGGTTTCATGCCAACATATCAATCATTATCTAATATATACAAAGATACATATAATTTTTCAAAGGTTAACGTAGAAGATCCTAAATATGAAAAACTTGTTAAAGAAATCGGTATAACAGGATTTCCTACAGTATATCTGATTGACCCAAAATATGATAATAAAGTACTATTATCAAACTCAATTTTTGGAGAATTGAAAAAGCTCAGAATAGAATTAGACAGATTTGCAAGAATAAGAAACATGCTTGATAAAAATTAATTTTTAAATATAATTAAAATTGTTTCTGCATTAAAGGACAGTTGGGGTATTTGTTCTGCAGCGTGGAATAAGGTGTCTGTTAATATTTGTTTACAATTGAAAAAATTTTAGCAAATATTTTCTTTTAAGAACTTCATATTAATAGAAGGTGTAAAGGTAGTCATGAAAGTAGATCGATTTAGTAGTTATTCGCTTGAAACAAAAGATTTAAACAATCTGCAAAAAAAAGAATATACAAACAAAGCGTTCCTATATTCTTCTAAGCCGGATTCTGTTTCATTCTCAGGAAAATTTGTTGAAAAATTTTTCCCTCTTACAATAAATGAAGCTACTCGAAATTTATTAAAATATTTCCCGAAAGGTGAAAGAATAGCTTACGAATGGATGAACAGACTCGGAGCTTGGGCAAAAGGAGAAGCAGCAGGTATTGGTATTACGGCAATCGGTACAGGTTTAGTTGCTCCATGGCCAATCGCTTACAATCCAATCGTTAACCATAAACTTAAAAAAGAACATGCTACCCCTGAAGAAATTGAAGAAAAACATAAAACTCAAAAATATAGTGCTTGGCGTCAACCGGTTTCAGCAGTATTAGCAATTATTTTCCAATTAGGTGTACAAAAACCAATCGGAAAAATTTTGCAATACATGACAAACAATCCTAACACTATATTTAATGGAACTGTTTATAACCAAGCATTTTTAAATGATGAAAAATACCTCCAAAATGAAATTGAAAATGCAATTGGTTCTAAAAATAAAAAAGCAGTAAAAGCTGAAATTAATAAGAGATTAAATGGTCAAATTGAAACTTTTGCAAAAACATTAAAGGGAATTAAAACAAATGATTTGAACATCAAAGTTGATAAAAATGTAGTTCCGATAAAAGCACTATCTGAAGCTCTTAATAACCAAATAGAAGAATATATAAAATCTGCTAAAGAACTTAAAACAGAAGATGATAAAATTAAACATTATGTGACCAGAGGACAAGATCTAGTCGATAATGAACAAGAACTTAAGAAAATTCTTTCTCCTGAAACTCTTGAAGAAAATATCAAGAGAATTATGAACGAAAATCCTAAGTTAGATCGTCCTACAGCAATAAGACAATACATAGCAGATACGCAAAAATTATATGTAAATAAAAATGCCGGAATGGTAAGAATCTTAAATCATATTTTAAGTAAAAAAGACACTGTAATTGAAAGCAGCTGTGAAAGAAACCTAGAACGCATAGCCAAAGTTAAAAAAGCTTGCGGCGGCAAATATGATATGACAACATATTACAAGTTCCTAGAAAAATGCAATCAAAAAATAGACGGCAGAATTGCTAAACTTGAAGAATTAATGATTCCGCAATCCGAATGGGCAAGCATTAAGCCGGCCGAACTTAAATCAAGAATAGAAAGAATTATAGAAATTTGCCATTACGACAAGAAAAAATCGATATTACACAACTTGTTTAAAGATAAAGGTGTATTCCTTTCAAACAAAAAAGAATTAAAAAATAAAATTTATGATGACATAATCAGAAAAGGCTATAAAAAAGTTGTTCAAAACAAATACAGTATTTTCTCACAAATAACAAAGGCAAGCGTTGCAACATTCATTATGTTACCTATTACTTGCACGGCTTTGAACTGGGTTTACCCAAGATTTATGGAAATATTCTTACCAAGTCTTGCCGGTACGAAAACTAAACCTCAAATACCGGAAGAAAAGCAGGGAGGTGTTGAATAATGGCAAGCGGCATTACAAAAATTATGAGTAATATGTTTGCTCGACCACTCAATGCGATGGTTAGAAGTAAAACTTACGAAAATTTAGTTGAAGGAAAAATTACTAATAAAACAATAGATAATGCAGTTGCTTATGCAACATTGGCATCAATCGTCGCAAAAGATGGTATTGGCTGCATTATGTATGTTGAACAAAGTAAACACAACAAAAAAATTCCTGAAGAAAGAAGAAACTTTGTTTGGAAATTAGACGCTGTTAACGGCGGTTTAATGATGGGTTTCCAAATTCTCTTTTTCCTCGGAATGAGAAAATTTAATGACAAATTATTTGACAAATGCTTCAAATCGTTTAGACCTGAATTTTTGAAATCTGTAACCGAAGCAACACGTGCAGCTGACAAAAAATTAGGAAAAATCCCTAAAACTAAAGCTGAATACGATTTAGATCACGCAAATGCAAAAAGTGCAGGATTAAGTATATTCCGTTCAGTTACAGAACTTGTAGCTTCAACCATTTTAGCAAAACGTGTTGTAGTACCATTTATTGCAACATATTTAACTGACAAATTAGAAAGCAAACATCAAAAAAACATAACAGCAGACTCCCCACAGGAAGCTACAACAGACGTTGACGAACCAAAACTTGATATTATATTAACGGAAGATAACGGTAACACAAACCTAATCGAAAGATATAAACACAACATTAAATAAAACACCTTCAAGCCCTGAGTAAAATCAGGGCTTACTATTATTTACTATTTTTTCTTTCAACAAGTTCTTTTGTATAAATCTTAACGGCAGGAGTAATTATCAAATCAGGTTCGGCTGCGGAAAAATTATCAAACGTAATAATTGCCTTTTTTAAATTCCCCTGTTTTTCTTCCAGTAAACCCACAAGAATATTATACATTGGATTCTTTATAGAGGCTTTTTTATAATAATTAAGCTTCTGCGCACTAAGACCTAACTTATTATAACAATCCGCAAGATTTTTATAATATTCAAAATTCAGACTATACTGTTTTATAGAATTTTCAAAACAATCTACCGCAAGTTCAGGATAACCTATAGTCATATAAACCTTACCTAAATTATTGAAATACACAGCAGTTGATTGCTTTTTAGGATTTAAACTAATAGCAATTTTAAATTCCTGAATAGCCGCATAATATTGCTTTTCAGAAACATATTCAATTCCTTTGTTATTATGTAAATATGCATTTTTTTCAGCATCAATAGTATAAGAAACAATAGTACCCGGACTTGAATAAACCATTGGAGCAAATATTAAAAGAAAAATTAGCAATAAAATCTTTTTCATACAAAACCTTATAATAATTTATTTTAAATATTCAACACCAAATTTTCGCTTGCCATAATAACATTCGGATAATCTGCACAATAATAATCTTTTATCTTATCAAGCTTTTCGTCGTTATAATCAGGATCAAAATGATAAAAAGCCAAAAGCTTTGCCCTTGTTTGTTTCATTGTATAAATAGCCATATCATAAGTTGAATGTCCATAACCTTGCTTTGAAGAATAAGAATTCAAATAATCTTCAGAAGTATATTGAGTGTCATGAATAAGCAAATCACAATCCTTGGCGAACTCATTAAACTTTTTATCTCCACCAAAAAAGCACTCTTTATCCGTTGCATAAACAACAGATTTCCCATGATAAGTTATTTTATATATCATAACGCCATCTTGAGGATGAACATAAGATTTATAAAAATCAAGAATAACATCTTCTGAATTTGCACAATAATCTTCCTGCGCAATAAAAGGTTCTCCCCCTTGCGGAAAAATTATTCTACCTTCTTTTGGAATATCGCTTAAACGCAAATCACATGAGATATCACCCAAATCTATAGGAAAAGTTTTTCCAAAAACAAGTTCTGATAAATCATCCTGTAAATTCGCATTTTCTCTGCTATTACCAAATAAATTTATAACAGAAGATTTTACATGCAAAGGCTTGAAAAACACCAACCCCATAATATGATCAAGATGAATATGAGAAAGCAATATAGATGACTTAATAGGTTTGCGCTCCTCTTGATTAATTGCAGATGAAATATATTTTTCCATTAAATCATCTCCAACTCTTACAATACCGGTTCCGGCATCAAGAATAATCAAATGTTCTCCTGCTTGAATTTCAACACAAGAAGTATTACCTCCATATTTTAAGAAATTTTTATCCGCAACAGGAAAACTGCCTCTAACACCTCTAAATTTTACGGAAATATCACTCATTTTTAGCCCTCAAAATTATTTTTTAGCTTTAACCTCATATATACCTTGTCGATCTTTTTCTTCACCGGTATATATGCCGCCTGAAAATACAAGCATTTTTGCCATCTTTTGAATTGTTTTTTCTCTCGTTTCAAGCCAACTTAATTCAAAAATCGCCTTGTCTGCGGATTTTCTAACATTAATAAGACGAAAAGCGTTCGGATAAGACACAAGAGCAGGGGTATTCACATATAATACATTATCATGTTGAGTTACTTTTGTTGCGTGATAATGCCCCTGAAACACTCCTATCGGATTTTTATAACTTTCAATCAAATCTGTAACCTCAGAAGCATTACGTAATCTGTGATTAGGACTTGCAAAAGGTTCTGTCAAAGGAACATGCATAAAGATAAGTACAACGTCATGTTTAGATTTATCCAGTTCCTTTTTAAGCCATTTTAACTGTCCTTCTCCAATATACCCCTGCGAAGTAATTTCAGAAGTTATAATATCATCAAGAACAATCACTTTATAACCCTTTTTAGGCTCAAACGAATAATATGGCAGCTTAAATTCATAATTAGAATTTAACTCTGAAAGCATCTTCATATAAACTTCTGTCGTTAAATATCCGCCAACACACCTGTCATGATTTCCAAAAGCAAAATACCAAGGATAATTAAGTTTATCCAAATGTGAAAGAACTGCTTTCAATTCTTTTTCAAAAGGTTTATCTATTAAATCACCGGTAATCATAACAAAATCAAGATTTTCTTGTTCATTTATTTGATTAACAGCATCATCTAAAAGCTGACCGGAAGCACCAATCATTTTAAAAGTTGTATTTGCGCCATTTTCGAGAAAATGCACATCACTTAATTGAACAAATTTTAAACCGGTAGAAGTACTATATGCTTGTAACCCCCATAACATGCCTGCCGTTAAACATATTGTTATAACAGCATTAACAAATTTTTTCATAAAGTTATCTTTTTGTGGTCTGTTATTCTTCCTGTATCTTTTCATTTTGTTGATTTCCCAGCAATTGTTTTATTTCATTATAACGCGTTTCTAAATATTCGTCATCATCAGAGAGTATGATTGCTTTATCATAATTTACCAATGCCGTATTATAATGTCCCATCGAATAATCACAAAGCCCGATATACTCATATATTTTTGAGGTTTGGATATTAGTTGTCAAGCTTGAAAATAAATCTCTGGCGGCCTGATAATGTCCTTCTTTATAAAGAATTTTAGCTTTATCAAATAAATATTCCGGAGAATAATTAATTTTCAAAGCATTATCATTATCAAATTTTGAAGCTTCCAACATACCTAATTGAAATTCAGCACGAGACTTTACCGCATAAGCCAAATCATCTTCAGGATTAAATGTAAGATACTTATCTAAAGGATTTAACGCAGCATTATATTTCCCAATTTCATAAAGTAATATTCCCATGGACAAATATGCCGGAGCAAAATCAGTTCTTGCCGAAACAGAAGAATTATAAGCATCTAAAGCATTTTTATAATCATTTTTATCCCTATAAAAATTTCCTAAATAATAATATGCCAAATAAGAATTTTGTCCTTGAACGGCTTGCTTTAATGTATTATACTCAGAAGCTTCATCTCCGACACGTTTATATTCCATAGCTTGCTTTATAAGAGGATTCACATTTTCTATAAAAGATTTTTCATCCTTTGAAATAACATGTGTTAATCCTTTTTTTAAATCAGCTGCTCTCTGATTAGAAGGATTTTTGGCCAAAACTTTATC
>CAYVSD010000065.1:0-9395 GCA_964453315.1 uncultured Muribaculaceae bacterium
TATCAAATTTAATTTTATCATAAGGTATACAATCTCTTATGTGATCTTTATCACACACCTTTGCCATTTTGAGGTTTTTGCCTAGGCCATTAACTAAGAAATCGTAAGTAGAGTCATAAGTGTCGTTCAAATCACCTGCAGTCTTGGTTAAGTTCATGCCCTTAATAATTTTTGCATTGAATACTTTTTGTTGATTGTCTGTAACGATACTGTTAATCTTTGCAATCAACGTTGGTATTGTCATCGCTGCAACAACACCGACGATTGCTAGGGTGATCAAAATTTCTGCTAACGTGAATCCGTTACCAACCCTTTGTAGCATGTTTGTGTGCGTAGCACCTTCTGCGAGTGTAAAGCCTTTACTCTTTTCCATAATAACTTCCTTTCTTAATATCATACATACATATAACGGTTAAATGTCCTATTATACATTAATATTATAACCGTTTAACATGATATTGTCAAGGTATATGTAAGGTTAACGGTATGGACAGAAAATTGATGAGAAACGGGAATGGTTGGGCGTTGTGTTTGAATGCTACTATATTAGATTTATTAAAAGTTGACCCCAAAATTGATATGGTTGAGTACGTTATGGAGCACGACAAACTCATCATTGTTAAAAGCAAGAAAAAACGTGTTGATGTTGAAGTCGGTTAATATTTTTTAATTTTTATTTGCATTCTGGTATCTTTATTATATATTGTTATTGGTTACACTAGTCAGATAGGTTTGCCCTAGTTTCATTTATATGAAATGTGACGGTGTTTCCCGTAGTACATACAAGTAAAAAAAAGGAGAAAACCGATGCCGACAGCATCTATGATTGAACTTTTGGAAGCAGGTGTACATTTCGGTCACCAAACCCAAAGATGGAACCCTAAAATGAAACCGTATATTTACGGTGCTCGTAACGGGATTTATGTTATTGATTTAAGAAAAACAACCGTATTACTTGACGAAGCTTACGATTTAGTTAGAGATTTTGCCGCAAAAGGCAGAAACGTACTTTTCGTAGGTACTAAAAAACAGTCTGCTGAAGTTGTTGCTCAAGAAGCACAACGCTGCGGAGCTTATTACATCAACCGTCGTTGGTTAGGCGGTATGTTAACAAACTTCGAAACTATCCGCGGCAGAGTTAACAAATTGAAAGAAATGGAAGAATTTATTTCTAACGGTTACGCTGATAAACTTCCTAAAAAAGAAGTTGCTCAATTGAATCGCCAACTTTCAAAACTTTCTAAAACTCTTGGCGGTATCAAAGATATGAGAGGATTGCCTGATGTAATCTTCGTTGTTGATCAAGAAAAAGAAGAAATTGCTATCAAAGAAGCTAACAAATTAGGTATTCCTGTTATTTGTTTGGCTGATACAAACGCTAATCCTGACGGAATTAACTATATAATTCCTGGTAACGATGATGCTATCAGATCTATTCAATTGATTACTTCAAGACTTGCTGACGCTGTTTTGGAAGGAAAACAACTCAGAGAAAACAAAGCTAACGAAGTTAAAAAAGTTGAAAAAATTACGGCAGAAGATGCAGGCGTTAGTGCCGAAGCTGCTGCAGAATAATAATAAGGAGAAAAAATGGAAATTACAGTTCAAATGGTTAAAGAACTTCGCGATAAAACAGGCGCAGGTATGATGAATGTTAAAAAAGCGCTTGTTGAAGCAGAAGGCGATATGGAAAAAGCAACAGAAATTTTGCGCCAAAAAGGTATTGCTTCTGCTGAAAAGAAAATGGGCAGAATCGCTGCTGAAGGTCGCGTTGAATCTTATATTGATGCAAACGGCGGTGCTATGATCGAAGTTAACTGCGAAACAGACTTCGTTGCTAAAAACGAAGAATTCCAAGGTTTAACGAAAGGTCTTGCTCAACACGTTGCAGAAAGCAAACCGGCAGATGTTGATGCTTTACTTGCACTTCACTGTGAAAAATGCGGTAAAGTTATTGCTGATGCTTTGAAAGAAAAAATTGCTTCAATCGGCGAAAAAATTACTGTTAGAAGATTTGTAAGATATGACGGAAACGTTGCATCATACATTCACAACGGTAAAATTGGCGTATTGTTGCAAACTGATGTTAAAAACGAAGAATTAGCGAACGATTTGTGTTTGCACATCGCTTCTTCAGCTCCTGAATTTATTTCAAGAGATGAAATTCCTCAATCTGTTATTGATCACGAAACAGAAATTGAAATGGGTAAAGAAGATTTGCAATCTAAACCTGAAAATATCAGAGCTAAAATCGTTGAAGGTCGTATTAACAAATTGATGGCTGAAAGATGCTTACTTGATCAGCCGTTTGTTAAAGATCCTAACGTTAAAGTTGCTCAATTGATTGAAGGCAAATTAAAAGTTACAGCTTTCACAA
Organism: uncultured Muribaculaceae bacterium; assembly: GCA_964453315.1. Lineage (GTDB taxonomy): Bacteria > Cyanobacteriota > Vampirovibrionia > Gastranaerophilales > Gastranaerophilaceae > Zag111. The sequence continues at coordinate 2,378 of CAYVSD010000065.1, forward strand.
GATACGAACTTGGTGAAGGTTTGGAAAAACGTCAAGATAACTTCGCGGAAGAAGTTATGAGCCAACTTGGCTAGGGGGGTAAATGTAACGGGCCGGTTGGTCCTTGTGTTTACTTAACTCAAAATAGATATATAAAGTCCTCGATTTATCGGGGACTTTTATTTTGTATATGTTAAGAGAATATCAGGTGAAAATATTTCCGAGCTTTCGAGTTTTAAATTTGTGCAATCAGAAATTTTGTTTAATTTACCCCCGTTAAAGCAGGATTTTCCTGTATTATCTCCAAGTATTTTTGGCGCAATAAATTGATATACCTTATCAATATAAGGAAGAAAACTTCCATTTAACCCCCCGCCTGCTTCCACAAAAACACTCATTATTCCAAGTTCATAGAGTTTGTTTAGTATAAATTCGATATCAAGTTTGTTTTTTTTCGCAGGTGTCGGAATAAAATGAATATTGTTTTTATCCGGCGGCGTTGTTTTATTTTTATCGTAAAAAATATATATTTTGCCTTGTTTATAAATATTTGCTCCAAAATCGGTTTTTAAATCTCTATCTAAAATTATTTTCTTTTTATGCTCCATTGTCGGGTTATCAGCAATTATAGTTGATGACGAAGTTAGGATTGCATCGTATTTTTTACGCAAAGCTTTTGCCTTGTTGCGGGCGCGGCTTGAAGTTATCCATTTGGAATCCCCGATGTGGGTCGCAATTTTACCGTCAATAGTTGTTGCGGTTTTTAGTGCAACAAAAGTTTTTTTCTCTGTTTGATTTTTTATAAATACTTCATTAAGTTTTTTGCATTCTTTTTCTAATACAGGACCAATAATTTCAATTCCTGCGTCTTTTAAAATTTGCAGCCCTTTACCCGAAACTATCGGATTTGGGTCTTTCATTCCGTAAACAACTCGTTTAATACCTTTTTCAATAATTATATCTGTACAAGGAGGGGTTTTCCCATGGTGGCAGCAAGGCTCAAGATTTACTATAAGGGTGCAGTTTTTAGCATTTTCAAGTTTTGCAAGGGCGTTTCTTTCTGCGTGGAATGCTCCATATTGAATGTGATGACCGGTTGATATTATTTTATCTTTATCATCTAAAATTATACACCCGACTAATGGGTTGGGAGAAGTATTACCCTGCGCGAGTTTTGCCAATTTTATGCAACGCTTCATTTCATTAATATACGTTTTCATAATTGTATTTTATATCAGCTTGTGTTAAATATAAAATTGTTAATAAATTTTTATATGTAAGGGGATAAAATGGTTGATTTAAAATATATACATCATAGTGCGTTTCAGGTTACGAGTAAGGATAAAGCCGTAATTATTGATCCTTGGGTAGATAAAAATCAAAATTACAAATGGCAAGATGAACCAATAACTGATATTTTGTTAACTCACGCGCACGGAGATCATCTTGGTAATGCAATAGAAATTGCTAAAGGCAAGAATGCAACAATTACTGCTGTTGCTGAATTAGCTTCATATTGTAAAAAACAAGGGGCTAAAACTCGTTCTATAAATTTAGGCGGTTGGATTAAATATGATTGGGGCAGAGCTGTTTTTGTACCTGCGTTTCACTCAAGTTCTTTGCCGGACGGAAGTTATGGCGGTTGTGCTGCCGGAATTATTTTAGATATTGAAGGTATAAGAATTTATCATGCCGGCGATACTTGTTTGACAGGAGAAATGAAGACGATTAAAGAGTTGTATGCTCCTCAAATAGCTCTTTTGCCAATTGGTGGTAATTATACGATGGATGTTGAACATGCGGCTATCGCGGCAAAATGGTTAGGCGTTAAAACAGTTATACCTATGCATTACGGGACGTTTTCTGAAATAGAAACTGATTGTGAAAAGTTTGCTCAGCTTGTTGCATTTAATAATACGGCTTGTCAGATTGTGTCTCCTGTTGGTGAAGATATAAAAGCAGATTAATGAAAAGGTGATTATGAATATTTTATTTGTTATTGACAGGGTTGAGTTAAAGTATTTTGAATTTAATAATCTTGTTACGAATTTTTGGATGATTAAAAGTTTGTTAGAGCGCGGTTGTAATGTTGAAATTGCGACAATTGATATGCTTGGACTCGATAGTGGAGGCCCTTTTGCTCATACGTATAAAACTTATGTAAAAGATGATAATATCTTTTATGATAAAGAAAGTTACTCCAAAGCTCCTATAAGTTGTTTTGAAGGAGTAATATTCAGACCGGATCCTCCTGTGGATATTGATTATATAAATGCTACTTATATTTTCGATTTTATAGATGATAAGCAGACGGTTTTAATAAATAATACTCGTTCGATAAGAGATTTTAACGAAAAACTTCATGCTCATTTATTCGGAAGTCTTATGCCTTATCATATTGTAACTTCAAATTATGATGATATTTATAATTTTCTTTTACAATGCAGGGAAATTATTTTAAAACCGTTAAATCAATGTTTCGGTGCAGGTGTAATGTATTTGAAACTGGGTGATAAAAATACATCCGTTATAATAAATCAAATGACACAAAACGGGAAACATCTTGTTATGGTTCAGGCGTATATTCCTGAAGCACAAGATGGTGATAAAAGAGTATTACTTTTAGGCGGAAAAGTTTTACCTTATTGTGTCAGAAAAATTCCTAGTCATAATGATTTTAAATTTTGTGAGCACAATGATAAAAATATTTTAAAAGACAAATTATCAAGGGAAGAAATTAATAATTTTACAAAAGTTGCGCAATTTCTAAATGATTTTGGTATTCCGATGGCAGGTTTAGATGTTATTGACGGTAAAATTATTGAAGTAAATGTTACCAGTCCTTGTTATTTTATTAAAGAGATAAACAATTATTTCGGATGCAAACTTGAAGATGAAATTACGGATTTTGTAATTTCTTATATTCGAGAAAAGACTTCTACATCAATATCATCATAAGTGTTTGTATTGAAATAAGCGCATGAAGCTACCATTGCGGCGTTATCTGTACAATATTTCATTGCTGGTGCGTTTACTCTGTAGCCGTTTTTTTTAAATTCAAAAATCTTTTTACGTATTTCAGAATTAGCGGCAACTCCGCCTGCAATTACGACTTGTTTATAATTGCGTTCTTCAAGCGCTTTTTTAAGTTTTTTAGCTAATGTTTTAGAAACACATTCTTGAAAGCTTGCGCAAATATCGTTTACCGGAAGTTCTTTCCCTGCAAAACTTTTAACCAATCTTAAGACAGCTGTTTTTAATCCGCTGAAACTAAAGTTATATTCCCCGACTTTTGAAATTGGAAGTTCAAATGCATTAGGATTACCGAGTTGCGCAAGCTTATCTAATTTCGGGCCTCCCGGGTAGGGCAAACCGATAAGACGCGCAACTTTGTCGTAAGCTTCTCCGACAGCGTCGTCTATAGTTTCGCCTAAAATTGTTTGTTTTGAATATGATTCAACATCAATAATTTGTGTATGTCCGCCGCTTACTAAAAGAGCCATAAACGGAGGTTTTAAATCTGTATCTATGTAGTTTGCACATAGATGTGCATTCAAATGATTTACGCCGATAAATGGCTTGTCATAAACTAAAGCAAGAGTTTTTGCGGCATTTAATCCTACAAGTAAACATCCTACAAGCCCCGGTCCGACTGTTCCTGCAAATGCTGTAATATCTTCGGGGTTTAAGCCTGATTGATCAAAAGCTTCCTGTACTACGATATTTATTGCGTCCATATGTTCACGTGCTGCTATCTCAGGGATTACTCCTCCAAATTTTTCGTGAGTTTTTATTTGAGATGCTACGACGTTGGCAATTACTTCTCTGCCGTTTTTTACTATGGCACAAGCGGTTTCATCACAGCTTGACTCTATTGCCATTATATAATTGTCATAACCTGATTCAGGGCCGATTAAAACTTTTTTTTCGCTAAATAAGCATTCTTTTTCCATAAGTAAATTATAGTACAAAATTATATATTTTATTTGTAATTTTCAAGTAATTTTAGAACAGTTTTTGAAGGTAATCCGATAACGTTATCGCATTCTCCTTCTATTTTATCTACAAAACCTTCAGGCAATTCTTGTATACCGTATGCTCCGGCTTTGTCGTAAGGTTTGAATTCATTAATATAATTTTCTATTTGTCTGTCAGAGAGATTTTTGAAAGTTACATAAGTTGTTTCACATTTTGTTTGAGCTTTTAGTGTTGAAGAATTAATTACGCTTACTGCTGTTACTACAAAATGAGTTTTACCGGAAAGATTTTTTAGCATGGTAAAAGCTTCATTGTAATCTTTTGGTTTTCCTAAAATTTTGTTATCAATTACAACAATTGTGTCAGCTCCTATAACAGGATAATTTTTCCCTTCAGCCTTTAGTTGTTTTGCAACTGCAAATGCTTTGTTATAAGCAAGATTTTCTACAAAATCATAAGAGAAATCCGTCTGGTCATGTTTTTCAACATAAGAAGACGGAATGACATCAAACTCTAGATTTAGTTTTTTCAGAATATCGAATCTTCTGGGAGAAGAAGATCCAAGGATAATTTTTCCCATAACGTATCTCCTTGTCTTAATCTGATATTATCAGAAAAACAAGGGGATACAAACTTTTTATGTCTGACTTAAGTTGCGCTGATATCTTGCCGAACGCGCATTAATTGCATAACACGCAATATTAAGTCTTTGACTTAACGACATCATGTTTTTCAAAGTTGAAGCGTAATCGTTCATTGCATCCAACATTTTATTTGGATCAACAATTGATTCCGTATTATCATGATTGTCTACTTTTTCTTCTTGATACTTTTGTACCAACATTTTGTCAATGTAATCATCTGCACCAACGCCCATAGTTGTGCCTCCCTTATTCCTATGTATTTATCCTAGAGATATTCCTTATATACTAATAAAGTTTTTTGTATTTCTAAAATTGCCTAATTTTCTTTAAATGTGAAGATTTGTAAATAGCAAAAAATAAAATTTTGTGCTATTATAATCATAGTAGAAATTTTAGGGATTTAATTATGACTAATTTGAACAATTCTGAAAAGGTTATCGGTATACCCAGAGCAATGTCGTTTTATAACAATTATCCGTTTTATTATGGATTTTTCAATGATTTAGGTATAAAGATTGTCTTGTCGGATGTTACTACAAAACAAACAATGTCAGAGGGCGCGGGGCTTGTTGTTACCGAAACTTGTTTGCCGATAAAAGTTTATGTTGGTCATGTTTTGAATTTGTTGAGTAAAGGCGTGGATAAAATTTTTGTGCCGTCTTTACAGTCAGTTGATGAAAAGATTTATAATTGCTCTAAAATAAGAGGATTGCCTGATTTAATAAGAAATGTTGTTAAAAAAGATTTTACAATGATAGAACCGACTCTTGATAAATCTGAAAAGGGGCAAGGGTTATATGAATTTTTGGCGGAATCGGTAAAACCTTTTGGTATTACTGATATGAAGCTTATTAAAAAAGCGTCTAAAGCAGGTTGGAGATGTTATAACAATTTTTATGTAATGACAAAATCCGGCATGCCTTATTCGAAAGCTTTGAGTTATGCGCTTCAGGGGAAAGTTGTTATCGGATCTGAGACAAAAGAATATCCGATATCAATCGGGCTTGTCGGGCATGGTTATGATATTTTTGATGAACGAGTTTGTATGAAAATATTGGATAAACTCGAAAAAATGGATGTAAAAGTGACCACATCACTTCAACTTTCTTCCGAACAACTTGAAAACGGTATTGCAAGTTTGGGTAATGAAAAGTATTGGGCGAATGAAGGTGAAGTTACGGGTTGTGCAGGTCACTATTTAATGGATACAAAAATTGACGGTATTATTACCGTGACAGCATTCGGCTGTGGACCTGATTCTTTGATGATAGAAAGAATTACGCGAAAAGCAAAACAATTTGGCAAACCGCTGTTGAATTTAACTATTGATGAGCAAACAGGTGAAGCGGGTTTTGTTACACGTTTGGAAGCTTTTGTTGATATGTTGTTCCGTAAAAAACGTGCAAATCTCGTAAATAAAATGAATTTATCCAAAATTGAAAACGATTTCACTCCTTATACAGAATTTATAGAAACAAAGAATGTGTAGTAGGGGATAAAATTATACAATTAAGGAAAAATCGTTTCCGAGTTTTTGTTCAAGTTCTTTTATCAGTTCAGAAAGTCTTATATTAAGTCCCTCTGAAATTCTCCAAAGAGTCGAAAGTTGAGGGTCTTTAATCGATTTTTCCAAATCAGCCCACATTGATTTTGTCATGCCGATTTCATTTGAAAGCAGGCTTATAGATTTTTTGTTATGCAATCTATGGTCTTTTATTGTTGCTGCGATTGCTATTTGAAGTAATTGTTTGTTCTTTGCGTATTCATCTTGCATTTAGTAAATTTTAGTGCTAAATTAAGAACAAATTGTGCTAATATTAGAACAAAAGGAGAAGGAATTATGTTAAAAAAGAGTGCTTTTACTTTGGCTGAGGGTGCTACACACACAAACATGCTACAAAGGATTGGTAACGGATTTACTTTAGCAGAGGTACTAATCACCCTTGCAATCATCGGCGTTGTTGCAGCAATGACAATACCAACTTTAATTGCAAAAATTAATAAAATTGTAACGGATAATCAAACTCAAGTCTTTAATGCAAAAATTATTAAAGGCATGAATTTAACTAAGACAGCAGGGGATTTGAACGATACCTACACAAGCACTTATGATTTTTTAACAAATGGCCTGGGTAAAAACCTAAAAATGGCAAAAATATGTGATAAAGATCACATAAGAGATTGTATACCGTATGATAAAATTAAATATGATAACAATGGAACAGAAAAAACAGTAGACGTAAAAGATTTAAAAACAGCAGGCGACTTACAAATAAAAAATACAAACGGAACAAGATATACAGACACCGCAGCATTTGTACTAGCAGACGGAACTCCAGTGATAGTTACTTATGATTTAAACTGTATAGATGACCCTGATAAAGCAGATACAACAATAAATAAATGCTTAGCAGGTA
>CAYVSD010000066.1:0-9194 GCA_964453315.1 uncultured Muribaculaceae bacterium
CAAATTTAATTTTATCATACGGTATACAATCTCTTATGTGATCTTTATCACATACCTTTGCCATTTTTAGGTTTTTACCTAGACCGTTTGTTAAAAAGTCGTAAGTGCTTGTGTAGGTATCGTTCAAATCCCCTGCGGTCTTGGTTAAGTTCATCCCCTTAATAATTTTTGCATTGAACACTTTTTGTTGATTGTCTGTAACGATACTATTAATCTTTGCAATCAACGTTGGTATTGTCATCGCTGCTACGACGCCGATGATTGCGAGGGTAATTAAAATCTCTGCCAAAGTAAAACCTTTTTTCATTTATCATCCTTTCTTATTTTAAATAAATTTATACATGTATTATAAACGAATTAATTTATTAATGCAACATTAATTACATTTATTCGTTACAACTATACTTATACGTGTAATCATAACTGTATGAGAATAATCACTGAGCTCAAAGAAATTTTGTATACAAAAGGATTAACACTGAAATTTGTCGCAGCAGAGTTAGGCAAAAAACTTAATAAAACATATACACTTGCAAATCTTTCTAATAAACTTCGTAATGAAACAATTACCTATCGAGAAATGAAATTAATCGCCGAAATTATCGGTTGTTCATTAGAATTAAAATAGTAGACTTTTTGAAAAAAATCATTTAAATTAATCCTATGGCAGGCATAGATATAAGAAATTTTTTAAACAATTTTTCTTTAAATCAAAAATTTCAAGCACAAAAAGGTCAATTTAATGCCGGAATTGCGCAAAATCCCCAATCATTTGCGCCAAAATCTGCAGCACCTCAAACTCCGACACCACCGCCAAGCCCTACACCGCAAGCACCTGCACAAAATCCTCAAATGAATACACTTCAAAGTATTGATCGTTCTATATATGCTAAAGAACTTATGCAAGTGCCTAAAAATATCAATGAATTTGTATATGTAATTCAAAGGGGATTAAGTCAGAATCAGTTTAATAATATGTTTTCAAATCAACTTTTGGCTCAACGAAATTCTCTTTCTCAGATGCAAGCTCAAATTCTTGCTCAACTCAAAGATCTTGATACCGCTACAATACGTCAAGTTGTTCAAACTCAATTGACAACTCAATTACAGTCATCTGTTAAAAATTTGGAAATACTTTCTAACAGTATGATTAATCTTTCTCAAATTTCTATATTGATTCAGCAAAACGGCAAAGAAGCACTTGCAAGACTAATTATGAATATGACAGAAGCATCAAAATCAGGAATTACTGATCTTACACAAATGAAAGATATGGCAAAACTTATTAATGCAAGTGTTGCGATAGCTGCAGAAAACGATCCTGCTAAAAATCTCAAATTGCTTTTAATGCTTTATCTGCCTTGGCTCCCGCTAAAAGAAGGTGTCGGTTTTGATTTGGAAATTGAAACCAAAAACAAAGAAAACAAAGACGGAAACAGCGTTTTAACAGTAACCATTACAACTATCAATTTCGGTGCAGTTATTGCTACATTAGCACTTGAAACATCAAATTCCGTACAAATTGCAATCGAATGTAATGACAAATTTCCCAAAGATGAGCTTAATGAGCGCATAAACGGCGACAGACAACATTATTCAATAAGTACAAATACCAGTTTTCTTGTAAACAAAGATTTAAAAACGAAAACAGATAAACCAAGTGCAAATATCAATATGTCCCAAACAAATGAGATAAATCCATATTTATTATTAATGGCACACACAATTATAAAACATGTAATTGATATTGATAATAATACGACTTCGTCATAATTGTTAATTTATCTTTATGATTAATTGAAATATCTGCAAATTTGATTTATAATATATATAACGGGCGGAGCAAGTGACCGCTTGCCCCTTTAAAAGCCCCCGTTATTGTTTATACTTGAGCGTTATTGTTATAAGCAAAATTAGCAATAACGCTTTTTCAGTTATAAACATTTTCTATCACCTCCCTCCTTTTTAAACTTTTTGGATAGTTGTAAAGGAGGATTATGATATTTGGGCTTGCCCTTAAAATGATAATAAACGAATAAATAAAATAATATATCCTACAAAAAGCGGAATTATTTTTAATTTATAGTGTAGAGTGAAAAATAAATAATTTCGTGCTAATATTTGGCTATGTTTGGTTTTATAAAAGATAAATTTGATAACTTAAAAAGTGCTGTTTCAAATACTGCGCACTCACTTGTAAAAAATGTTATTTCGAATATTGATGAACAAGATGAACGCTACAGTGAATTTGCACTTGATGACATAGAAGATACTCTTATTAGCGCAGATTTGGGAGTTGGTTATGCGGCTGAACTCGTAGATAATCTACGTTCACAGAAAAACGCTAAACCCGCTGAACTAAAAAAATATTTAAAAGAAAATTTTAAAAAAACTTTATCAGAAGCAGGAAATACTGTTTTAAATTACAAAGAAAATGAGTTAAATATTTATTTTATCACAGGTGTAAACGGTGCAGGAAAAACAACTCTGATAGCCAAAATGGCATATAAATTCAAACAAGACGGAAAAAAAGTTTTAATTGCAGCGGGCGATACTTTTAGGGCGGCAGCAGAAGAACAATTAAATATTTGGTCTGAGCGTGCAGGGGCTGATATTGTACGTCGAGATAAGGCAGATCCTGCATCTGTTGTTTTTGAATCTATTGAAAAGGCTCACAAGGAAGCTTATGATGTCATTCTTATTGATACTGCAGGAAGATTGCAAAATAAATTTAATTTAATGGAAGAATTAAAGAAAATCAAAAAAGTTGTGGATAAGCAGGCTCCGGAAGCTTTACGCGAAAGTATGCTCGTGATTGACGCAAACACAGGCCAAAACGGATTACAGCAGGCAAAAGTGTTTTCACAAGCAGTTAATTTGACTTCTGTTGCTTTAACCAAACTTGATGGCAGCGCAAAAGGTGCGATAATTCTTGCAATTGCGAAAGAAATGAAACTTCCTGTAAAATTAATCGGAGTTGGTGAAAAAATGGAAGATTTGAAAGCTTTTGACGCAGATGATTTTATAAACGCTTTATTTGAGGAATAAAATATTGAATATACTTGAATCTTGCAAAACTAAACTAGGGAATAAAATAGAGTTAGTCGGTTCTGCTGCGGAATCGAATATATTAATTATTGGTTGTTTTCACGGTGATGAACCTCAAGGAAAATGGTTAATTGATATATATTTCAAAAAACATATTATCCCATTGAAAGGTATGTTATTTGTCCCATGCTTAAATCCAGACGGACTTGCAAATAATACAAGAACAAACGCTAACGGTGTAGATTTAAATCGGAATTTTCCCACTCAAAATTGGGGACAAGATACAAGCGCTGCGGGAGAAAATCCCGAAAATTATTATCAAGGGAATACTCCTGCAAGTGAAATTGAAACACAATTTATAATAAAAATACTTAAAAAATATAAACCAAAAGTTATTTTAACACTTCATGCTCCATATAAAATTGTAAATTATGACGGACCTGCACAGGATATTGCACAAAAAATATCGGATGTAATTAATTATCCTGTTAAAGCAAGTATAGGTTACCCGACTCCGGGAAGTTTTGGAACATATTGCGGTGTTGAAAGAAATATTCCTACTATTACATTAGAATTAGATGAAAAAATACCGATTGAACAACTTGAACAACCGGTATTTGAGATATTTGACCATCTTTCTATTATTAATAATTCTTAACATTATAGCAATAATTTTAAGCTAATATTCTTTATATATACATAGTATATATAGGAGATATTAAAATGACAGATGGGACAGTAAAAAATGTTAGTACTACGGGTCGTTATACCACAACAACCACTAAAACGACATATGTGAACAATGATAATAAAACCAAAACGACAACGCAGACAACCCGATTTTACGCAAAAAATGGCACACAAATTAAAGCAAATTATTTTGCTGCGGCAGAAGCTAAAGATTTAGCAAATGCAAATGGGTATGGTAAATATTATAATACTGAAGTTGTACAAAAAGACGGAAAGTTTTATTTGAAAGTTACTGTAAAAACCGATCAATCTATTGGTATTTTAGCAGAAGATTATTTAGGTAAAGTTAATGACGGAACATTAAAAGCAAATAATCCCAAATATTTTGAAGGAATACATTGTGAATATGGTGATGGAAGCACTGCAAGTGATTTGAATTATGAAATGAAAAAAGGTGATCATCTCCTTATTCCTGCAGATAAGGTCGAAATAAAAGATTCTACTGTCGGATGGTTTAGAAGAAATATCATGAATCGGATGTACTAATATTATTCTATAAGATATATAAAATCCTTCGTTTTTTTATGATAAAATCATTTATGAAATGAGGGATTTTTATTATGCAATTATTTAACACATACGCAGGTAAATTAGAAGAGTTCAAACCTATTGAAAAAAATAAGGTTAGAATGTATGTTTGCGGTCCTACCGTATATGATTATGCGCATTTAGGGCATGCAAGATGTTATATTACCTGGGATGTGTTATATAGGTATTTAAAATTTAAAGGTTATGATGTTACATATTGTAGAAACGTTACAGATGTTGATGATAAAATACTAAAAAAAGCTGAAAAAGAAAATAAAACCCCTGAAGAGGTTTCTCAATATTGGTATAAACAATTTACAAATTCAATGAATAAATTAAATAATTTAAAACCTGATATTGAACCTTTTGCAACTAAAACATTAGGCGAAATGATTTCAATGGTAAAAGATTTAATTTCAAAAGGTTATGCCTATGAATCGAATGGAGATGTATATTTTAGGGTTAAAAAATTCTCTAAATACGGCAGCCTTTCAGGTCAACCTATTGATCAACTGGAAAGCGGCGCACGTATAGCTGTAGGAGAACAAAAAGAAGATCCGTTGGATTTTGCATTGTGGAAAAAAGACGAAAAATTCGGATATAATTCTCCTTGGGGAGTTGGCAGACCAGGATGGCATATTGAATGTTCTGCTATGAGCAGGAAATATCTCGGAAAAACAATTGATATTCACGCAGGCGGGGCTGATTTAATTTTTCCGCATCACGAAAATGAAATTGCGCAATCTGAATGCGCGAATGACTGCAAATTTGTTAATTACTGGCTTCATAACGGCTTTGTGACAATTAATAAAGAAAAAATGTCAAAGTCATTAGGAAACTTTTTGACTATTGATGATATGTTAAAAAATTATGATGCGAACACTTTGCGTTTATTCATTTTGACAAATCATTACAGAATGCCGGTTGAATTTTCCGATGAGGCATTAACTTCTGCTCAAGCAGGAGCAAAACGTTTGATAAATGCAAAACAAACAAAAATAAATGAAAATCTGGATATAACTCAAACAGAAGAATATAAAGAATTTTGTGACGCTATGGATAATGATTTAAATACGTCAAAAGCGCTCGCAGTTCTTTTTGATTTGGCAACAAGAGCTAACAAAGACGAAAAAGATGCATATACAAAACTCTATAAACTGGCTTCGGTTTTAGGTTTTAAATTTGAAAAGGCCGGTTTGTCCGAAGACGATATAAAAAAAGCTATTGAAGCAGTATCTTTAGCTGTCGGGAAAACATTTTCTTCAATGGATGAGATTTTGGAATTACGTAAAAATGCACGTGCAGAAAAGAATTGGGATATTGCCGATAAAATCCGAATATCTTTAGATCAAATCGGTATTATTTTAAAAGATACTCCGGACGGCACGAAAGTAGAATTAAAATAGTATTAGGTAACAGGTGAAAAAGTTATTAGTAAATATAATAAGTTTTGGTATTTTGTTGACAGGTATACAATCTGTTCAAAGTGCATATATTTCTGATATACCGGCAAAAACACTTCAAATTGCCCGAGAATCAATGGATTTCTCAATAGAAACTCCTAAAACACGAATAGTTCGTGTTGGTATAGGTTCTCAAAATTTTTCTTCCTATGAGTGGCAAGAAGCTATTATTTATACGACAGGGATATTCGAACTATACAATAAAAATACATATATCGGGACATATAATAGTAATGATGAAATAAACATCTCTATGGTTGGGAAAATTTTTGTAATTAACGATAAAGATGGAAATAATATCTCAAAAGTTTCGGGGCCTTTAAGATTTAAATCTGATGAAGGCTTTATAGGAATCAAAAATTTAAAACGCGCAGGAAAAGATGCTGCATACAGGGGAGATTTAGAATTAGTTTCTTGTGTTAAAAACGGTTTTTTTCATATAATAAATGTTTTGGATTTGGAAGATTATTTAAAAGGAGTTGTTCCTAATGAAATGCCTGTCAGATTTGGGCTTGAAGCCTTAAAAGCACAAAGTGTTGCTGCAAGAAATTACGCTTTATCCCCAAGAGTAAAGGCTAATCCGAATTATGATGTTGTTGATTCGGTTGCAAGTCAAGTATATTTTGGTGCGAATACCGAAAAAGATCTTTCAAACAGGGCTGTAGAAGAAACTCGAGGTATCGTTGCGACATACAATTGGGATTTAATTTTAGCTCAATACTCATCAACAGCAGGAGGATACAGTGAAAGTTATGAAAATGCTTTTTCTGATCCTTATACAAAAATTTTTCCTTCAAAAGGTAAACCATATTTAATTGCCAAACCCGATTATCCTGAATTTGGAATATTAAATACAGATGAAGCGGCTGAAAAATTTTATAAATCCGTACCGATTTCTTTTGACATAGAATCCCCATATTATCGTTGGGAAAGAGAATGGACGATTGATGAATTACAAAAAGAAATTCAAGATCATATTGCGGCACAAAGTGCTGCAGGTTTTGTAAAACCTGTTGTTAAATCTGGTGAAGTAATAAGCAAAATTACAAATATAAGAGTTTTACAGCGCGGTAATTCCGGCAAAATAATGAAACTTGAAATTCAAACGGAAGACGAAAAATATATTGTTGAAAAAGAACTTGTCATAAGACGTTTAATGACTAATAAAGGGAAAGCTTTGCCAAGTGCAAATTTTGTTATTGAAGAAATCTGCGATGAAGAGGATAATCTTGTCGGAATAAAAATTTTTGGTGGCGGTTTTGGCCATGGCGTCGGAATGAGCCAATTTGGAGCAGGTTATATGGCAACAAAGCTTCATTTGTCTTATGATAAAATTTTACAGCATTATTATACAGGGATTTCAATTACGACAGAACCTTTTATATTATCATCAAATAATGCACAAAATTGTTACACTCAAAGCTTTTTTACAAAAAACAAGCACGCTCGCTTAATTATTGATAACAAATATAAAGTTGATTATATTGATGCAAAAATAAATGATTTTGATGAAAAAATACCGCTTGATAAAGAAGAAAGATTTAATAAAATAGATTTATCTCATTATTTGAAGCATGGGGTTAATTCTATTACTTTTTATTATCCGGCATCGGAAAGTAATAAAGGTTTGAGAATGTATATAGAATTGGCAGGAAATGATGACTGATATTAAACAAGATAAAACTACAAGCGTTTTAAAAGCTGCATGGATGATTGCAGTTGTAACTATTGTGAGTAAACTTATCGGTTTTATCAGAGATATTATAATTGCGAATTATTATGGCGCTTCACTTGTTTCTGATGCTTATTACTATGCTTATCAAATTCCGTCTTTATCTTTAATTTTATTAGGCGGAGTCGGAGGGCCATTTCATAGTGCAACGGTTGCAATATTTTCAAAATTAATCCCAAATTTGCAAGACAAACCACAAGAAGCTGTAAATAAGTTATATTCAACTTTTATGACAGCTACAATAATATTTTTCCTGGCGCTATCTGTTATAATGTTTATTTACCCTCGACAGATTATGGGAATTATAATTTCCGGCGGTTCACAAGAAATGATAAATCTTGCCGCTATTCATTTGCAAATCATGACTCCGCTGTTAATTATTGGTGGAATTGTCGGGATTTATTACGGAATTTTGATTATTTATAAACAGTTTATGCTGCCCAATTTATCTCCGATAATAATGAGTCTGGCGATAATTGGAGTTGTAATTGCTGTTCCAAATGATCAAAAAGGTTATGCTCTTGCCTGGGCAACTACAATTGGTGCTGTTTTACAATTAATTATTCAGTATCCGAATATCAGAAAACTAGGTTATAGATTAAAACCTTGTTTCGAATTTGCCAATAATCCCCATTTACGCGAAATCGGAGAATTACTGTTTCCTGCGATATTAAGTTCAACTGTAGGACAAATTCATATATATGTAGATATGTTTTTTACATCTTCAATATCTGAAGGAGCTTGGACCGCAATAGGTTATGCAAACAGAGTCTTTCAATTCCCTGTAGGGATTTTGGTTACAGCTTTTTTAGTTCCGTTATTTCCAATTTTTGCAAGACTTGTTGCTGATAAAGATTATGAAGGAATAAGAAACTATTTTAATAAAGGTGTGGGAGTTCTGTTTTTTGGCGCAATCCCGATTATTATAGGTATATTAATTGTTGGTTATGATTCTGTAAGATTAATTTTTGAACACGGTGTGTTTGATCAAAATGCAACATTTATGGTTACGGAAGCATTATGGTTTTTATCTGTTTCAATAATACCTTATGTCTTTAGAGATTCTGTTACAAGAGTTTTTTATTCTTTTAATGACTCGGCTACACCTTTTACGGTTGCATTTTCTTCAATTGTATTAAAAGTATTTTTGAACTGGATATTAATTTCAAAAATGGGTTTTGGTATTGGCGGAATTACCCTTTCAACCTCACTTGTAACGTTATTCAATGCAGTTGTATTAGGATATTTCATTACAAAAAAAATGGACATGAATTACAGAGTTTTATTTATAAATCTTACTAAAATGATTTTTGCAGGAATCGTTGCCGGCATAATATGTTTTGGCTGCTCAGCATTATTTGACAATATTATAGATTTACCAAAAATTCCGTTTGAAATTATAAAAATATCTTTAATCGGTATTATTTGCTTGGGAATTTATATCCCGCTAAATATTTTAATGAAAATGGATTATGCAAAAGAATTATTTGACAGATTGAGGGCAAAAATCAAATGCTAAAACCTAATCAGGATGAACGGATTTTTATGATAGTAATGGGGATAATTACTTTATACGCGATTATTTCAGGATTTGTAGGTTATTTATATTTTTTACATAAAATTTCTTTTCATTTAGCGTTTATTATAATTGTAGTGTTTTCTTTAATTTATAT
>CAYVSD010000067.1:0-9087 GCA_964453315.1 uncultured Muribaculaceae bacterium
AGTATGGGGCGTCGTTTTGACGCCCTTTTTAAATATCATGAGCGCGGGCGGGGATAAAATCCCCGCCCGCTGTATTATATGCCCCAAAATTGACTTTTTTGAAAAAAACCTTAAACCAAATGGAGGATACACTTAAAAAAAATATCGTGTAGAATTGTGTATAATCGGGAGGGTGAGAATGTTCTCGCAAATGATTCGTAATTTACTGGACACAAGCGGAAAAGACGCTGCACTCAAAAGAAGTGTGCAGATAAATAATTATGTCAACAACATTAATCGCACCCTTCAGCCGAAAACAACAAATGCAAATCCGCTCGATACGATTTATCCTCCGTCATCTGACAATGTTCAGTCTTTTGCGAAGGTTTTGTCAAGTTCTTCTGCCGCGAATTTCGGTTCACTTTTATTAAATCCCCAATCTTTAAACGTTAGCGGTAATGTTTATGATGATGAAAATAATATATCTTCTACAACGGGAATTACAAATAAAACCTTATTAAACGCTATTCGCGAAGTGGAAGACGCAAAAAGAGATTATTCCTCAGTTAATAAAACATCAAGCAAATCTCAAATTCTTGATATGGTAAATCAAGTTGCGCGCAAAAACGGTGTGGATGAAAAATTAGTGCAAGCCTTAATAAAACAAGAATCCGGTTTTAATCCGAATGCGAAATCAAAAGCCGGCGCTATGGGTTTGATGCAGTTGATGCCTTCAACAGCAAAAGCTTTGGGGGTGAAAGATCCGTATAATGCTACGCAAAACGTTGAAGGCGGTGTAAAATATTTGAAATCAATGTTAAACAGATACAACGGTAACGTAATTCTTGCCTTAGCTGCCTACAATGCGGGCCCTAATGCCGTTGATAAATACGACGGAGTTCCGCCATATAAAGAAACACAAAATTACGTGAAAAATATTTTGGCAAATTATTTGTAAAGTATAAGGGCGGCGGGTAAACCCGCCGCCCTATCGGTATTATAATTTTTTCAAAACATTTTCCAACCGATCGAGTTTTCTCTTATCTGTGCCGATTCCGCATAAAAGCATTGTAGATTTTTCGTTAGTTCTTTCGTCCTCTATACCAAAATCTTCATATAGCATTTGAGATAATTCATATCCTGAAATTCCCGGAACTCGGATTAACATTTTTGTTGGATCATCCCCAAAAAATAAGCAACCGCGGCATATTTCTCTTATGCGGTCAAGGCGTGTTATTAAATTGTCTATTTCCTTACGTCCTTCATTTGAATCCAAATAAGCAATATTTGTTTCAATCGAAGCCAAAAGCGGATAAGAAGGAGACGTCGTCATAAACATGTCAAGCGCAGGTCTTACATCAATTTCACAGTTACAATGTAAAAGTGCGGTCGGATTTAATCCTCCTGCTGTTTTATGAAGTGATTGCACGGTAAAATCCGCAATATTAACCGCTGATAAAGGTAATCTGCTAGAAAACGGATATAGTGCGCCGTGTGCTTCATCCACAATCAAAAAAGTATTATGTTTTTCGCAAATTGCTTTAATTTCTTCTATATCCGAAATAATACCTTCATAGCTTGGAGAAGTTATAATAACCGTACGAATATCATATTTTTCCAGAAAACTCTCAATCATTTTCGGTTGAGTTTCTAAAGGAATGCCCCAATCAGGATCAATTTCAAGGTTGTATGTTAAAGCCCTTGCGCCTGCAAGTCTTACAGCATTGAAATGACAAGGATGTGAGTTTGATGCAATCAAAACTTTATCGCCGACTTGTGTACACGATAAAACTGCCGCAATTATTCCGCTTGTAGAACCGTTTGTTAAAAATGTGGTCGAATATGTCCGATAAATAGCTTTTGCCCACATCTGCGCGCGGTGTAAAGCTTCTTGCGGATTGTGAAATTCCGTTTCCGAAATATCACGTTTATACATCTCTTTTAATTGTTCATATATAAATTTGTTCTGTCCGTGTGAAGGTGTTGTGAACAGAAATATATCGTTTTTTTTCTCCAGTAAGTTAACTAAACTCATTATATTTTTGCCTATTTATTCTTAATTTCCACACTGCGCTTTTCACAATATTGTGTTAAAAGCATTTTGTCATAGCCTGATTTGTAAGCAAACTGACCCGAAATTGTATAAATACCGTCACGTTTTTCTATTCTTAACGGTTGGAAAATACAATTTACACTTTTATCATTCTCGACAGGAATTTGAACTTCAAATACTCCGTCTATATCAATGTTAGACTCTGATGTGAATTTCAAACCTCCCGCAGAAATGTCTAATGATTTTACATCATAAGATTTGTCTTTCAAAATCAAATTCAAATTTTGATTATAACTGATACGCGTATATTGACGTCTTTGCAAGAATTTGTGCTTTGCAGGGCTTGCAATTAAAAGTGTTTTTTCATTTATGTCCTTCGCGTAAGAATCAAAATATAATTTGCCATGAGGAGTTTGAGTGTAAAATTCGCAGAAATTATTTTTCATAATTCCGTCAGCATCATATTCCAATTCAAGAGTGAAATCCCTTGCGCTAACAGATGTTACTCGGCCTTTATTCGCAAATCTGAAGTTTTGCGGAATTATAATGACTTCTTGACCTTCTACAACCAATTCTCTCATTCTTAACCCTCTCTAAAAAGTTTACTAAAAAGATTATACACAAATAATAAAATAATAACATATTGTTAAGAAAAGAAAAAGCCTTCGTGAAAAGACGAAGGCAGCTGAGCAATCAGAAGAGTTGAGGATTTATACATCTATGATAAAATTCCGATTGACTAATTTCATTGGAATAAGTGGTTATATTTTGCAAAAAATATAACCGTTTTGTTTATAGGATTGCATTTTTTTATATTTATATGCTAATATGTTGAAGTTAAGAATAAGAAAATAAGGAGTGATTATGAAAAGATTTTTATTAGCTGGTTTATGCGCAGGCTTACTTAGTGTTAACATAGCCTCTGCTGCTGTTATGTATGAACCGCCTAATGGTGGTAATATAAATTTTTATCCTTTAATGCAGCAACAGTTTGAACAGCAAGAAACACTTGATTTTGCTGATAAACCTGAACAATATAAAGAAAGACGTGAAGCAAAAGATAAACAAAGTAATATTGTAAAACAAAAATTAAACAGCAGCCCGTATTATCAAGCAGGTTTTGGTAATTATTCAAGACAAGCTCGCCCTGCTACCGGTGGTATGCGTTTTGTAAAAGATGCTGACGGTAATATCAGAATACAAAGTGTAAATCAACCTTATGCAAATACAATTCGTTCAACTGTTCAAACAACCGTTGAAAATGGCACAAATAATGCAGAATAATTTAAAATTATAAATAAAAAAGAGAACTCTATAAGAGTTCTCTTTTTTTGCCTAAATTTTAATAAATTAACCAAATATATAAATTGCAATTAAAGCAGATATGATTAATGCCAGATTATAATGTAAAAATGTCGGAATACATGTGTCCCAAATATGATTGTGCTGCCCGTCAGCATTTAATCCGGCTGTTGGCCCAAGTGTAGTATCAGATGCAGGAGAGCCTGCATCTCCCAATGCCGCAGCTGCCGCTAATAAAATTATCATTGAAGGTATGCTAAAACCAAGTTTTATACATATTGGAATATATAAAACCGCTAAAATCGGTATGGTTCCAAATGAAGTTCCTATACCCATTGTTATAAATAATCCGACAAATAGCATTAATGATGCAGCTGCGAGCTTGCTTGATGTCATATATGGAGCTATGGTGTTTATAAGTGAATCAATAGAGCCCGTGGCTTTCATTACGGACGCAAATCCTGCTGCTACAAGCATTACAAATGCAACATAGCCCATTAATCCGACTCCTTCATTAATGAGTTTATCCATTTTGTCGTGGTCTATAGCTTTTAACCCAAAAATAATTGAGAGTCCGACAAGTGCGCCTAATGGTAAAGAACCCGTCCATAATTGAACTATAAGTGTTAAACCTGCTGCAATTAGTGTTATGTAGTGACTTCTATGTAAAGTTAAACTCCTCGTTTCAAGTGTTTTTACTTCCAAATCTTTATATTCTCTTGGTTTGGAATAACTTATAAATATTGCAATAAAAAATGCTATAAGCATTCCTAACCCTAAAATCCAAACAGATTTCCAAATATCAGATTTTGCTATTTCAACACCATTTTGAAGCATATTATCCGCAATTAAACCTTGAAAAATTAAACCAAAACCTGCGGGAATTACAATATATGGCGCTTTTAACCCAAAAGCTAACGCGCTTGCTACGGCTCTTCTGTCTATTTTTAGTTTATTCATAACAGAAAGTAATGGCGGAATTATTATTGGAATGAAAGCAATATGAACAGGTATAAGGTTTTGAGATAATATAGCTATGCCTGTTAAGATGAAAATTAATAAGTATTTTTTTGAATGTATGATATTAGAAATTTTCATTGATAAAATAGGCGCAAGCCCTGTGTGTGTCATAGATGCTGCGAATGCCCCGAGTAATATATAACTTAAAGCAGTTTCTGAATTATCTCCCATTCCTGAGATAAAAATATTCATTACTTCTTGTAATGGTATATTTCCTGCAAGTCCGCCAACTACTGCGCAAATAATTAATGCTAATAAAACGTTAATTCTGCACAAACATAAAACGCAAAGTAGAATTACTGCTATGACTATCGGATTTGTCAAAAGTGAAATCATACAATCAGAATATCATAAACATGTCTAATAAAATTTTTAAAAAAATTATACACTCGGTCAATAGCGAAAATGCTTTGTGAAGATTTAAATGTAGATAATCTTTTTCATACTTCCAGCTATTCTTAATTCCAATGAGGACATTATGTCCTCTTTTTTTTATTTTAAAACAGCAAAATAATAATTCCCCGAACATTATGTCCGAGGAATTATTTAGGGGTAAATGAAAAGAGTTATGTTTATTGGTTTTACATTATGCCATATAAGGCAAGTGAATGTATTCTGCTTCGGTTTCTACAGAATCATTTCTAGGGGTTGAAAGTATTTTATAAGCCTTTACTATATTGTAGCCGATTGCTTTTAGCGGATTTGATTGAACAGGATCGGCTTTTCTTGAAATATATAAATCTTTTTCGAAATTAATTTTGTTGCCAGAATTCTTATCTAATGACATTAAGCCAACTTTTGAATCAATGTTATTTAGATTTCCTTCGCCAAAAGAAATTGGCTTAATTGAGCTAAGTTTTATAGGATTTATAGTAATCATATGAAAACCTCCTTTTGGATTAAGTGTTCCTTAAACACTTTTTATCAACAATTTCACTATAAACTATAAAAATTTATTTGTCAATACTTATTGTAAACTTTTGTTAAGAAGCTGTAACACAATCATGGTGCTGAATTAGGCATAAAGTGCCGAAAATACACTTATTCGTACTATTACAAACATCGTAGTTTTTCAAAAAACACGATGCCAAAAAATAATATATTGCCCGACTGACTCATACAAATCGGTCATCAGGCTAATTGTAGACATACATTTATAGTGTTTAATGTAAATAATCTTTTTCATACTTCCAGCTATTCTTAATTCCACGAGGGCATAAAATGCCCTCTTTTTTTCATGCGTCAGCCGGTGTGGAGCGCCGGAGCGGATTTGCGAGAGCAAAGACGGCAGGGCGCGCAACATAATATTAGTGACGTAGGAACGCAGGGCGCAGCCCGAGTTTTAGGAGTAAAAGGTGTTAGTTGACAGGAGGATTGTATTGCGTGTAAAGAATTTATAAAGATTGTAAAAAATACACTTGCTTTTAATTGTTATTTAGAGTAAAATGTAATTGTGAAAAAAATCACGATTTAATTTAATAAAGCATGTTAATATTAATAAGGAGAAAATACATGACTACAAAAAGCAAAAAGACAGTTGAAAAATTGGAAAAGACTTTAAATAAGTCTACAGTTGTTGATACTGCGGAACAGTTGGAATTACTAATTGAAAGAGTTAAGAAAGCTCAAAAAGTTTATTCAACATTTACTCAAGAACAGGTTGACAAAATTTTTAAAGCGGCTGCGACGGCTGCAGACAAGGCACGTATTCCATTGGCAAGAATGGCAGTTGAAGAAACAGGAATGGGTGTTTTGGAAGACAAAATTATTAAAAACCATTTTGCAAGTGAATATATTTATAACAAACATAAGAATGCAAAGACTTGCGGTATAATAAGTGAAGATAAAGCAAACGGTACAAAGATTGTTGCTGAACCTTTAGGTATAATTGCGGGTATTATTCCTACAACAAACCCGACTTCAACTGCAATTTTCAAATCTTTAATTGCGTTAAAAACAAGAAACGCAATTATTTTCTCACCACACCCTCGTGCTACAAAATCAACTATTGCGGCTGCAAAATTGGTTTTGGAAGCTGCTGTTAAAGCGGGTGCACCGGAAGATATTATCGGTTGGATTGACGTTCCTTCTATTGAATTGTCAAGTCAATTAATGCAACATCCTAATATTGCTTGTATTTTGGCAACAGGTGGTCCGGGAATGGTTAAGGCTGCTTATTCTTCAGGAAACCCTGCATTGGGTGTAGGTCCCGGTAACACTTCTGCTGTTATAGATGAAACTGCTGATATTAAAATGGCTGTATCTTCAATCATTATGTCTAAGACATTTGATAACGGTATGATTTGTGCATCTGAACAATCAGTTGTAGTTGTTGAAGATGTATATGAAGAAGTTAAGAAAGAATTTCAATACAGAGGTGCTTATTTAGTATCTAAAGCTGAACAGCAAAAAATGATTGATTTGCCGTTCATTGATCCGAAACGTGGAACTGCTCATCCTGCGATTGTAGGTCAAAGTGCTGTTAAAATTGCGGAATTATCAGGATTTGAAATTCCTGAATATTCTAAAATTTTACTTGTAGAAAGACCTTCTGTTGATTGGGAAGATCCGTTCTCAAGAGAAAAATTATCACCGATTTTGACTATGTACAAGGCAAAGAATTACGAAGAAGCTTCACAAATGGCTTATGAGTTGGTTTCTAAAGGCGGTGCAGGCCATACATCAGTTCTTTATACAGATGCAAGAACAAGCGAAAGAATTAATCATTATGCTGAATTGATGCCTTCTTGTCGTGTTCTTATCAATTCTCCTTCATCACAAGGTGGTATTGGTGATTTATATAACTTCAAATTAGAACCGTCATTATCATTAGGTTGCGGTTCTTGGGGTAAAAATGCTATCTCAGGTAACATCGGGGTAGAAAATTTATTAAACTACAAAACAGTTGCTGAAAGGAGAGAAAACATGTTGTGGTTCAAGGTTCCTTCTAAAGTATACTTTAAAAGAGGTGCGACAGATTTAGCTTTACGTGAATTGGCAGGTAAAAAACGTGCATTTATCGTAACTGACAGATTTTTATTTAATTCCGGTGCGGTAGATTCAATTACAAAAGTTCTTGATGAAATCGGAATTGACCATGAAATTTTCTTTGATGTAAAACCGGACCCGACATTATCAACAATCAAACAAGCTATGGAAATCATTAAACCTTATGAACCTGATGTATTTATCGCATTGGGTGGTGGTTCTCCGATGGACGCTGCAAAAATTATGTGGTTAATGTATGAACAACCTGAAACAGATTTCTCTGATATTTCAATGAGATTTATGGATATTAGAAAGAGAATTTGCTCTATTCCTGATTTAGGTAAAAAGGCTACAATGGTTGCTATTCCTACAACATCAGGTACGGGTTCAGAAGTTACACCGTTTGCAATTATTACAGATGATGAATCTCAAGTAAAATATGCGATTGCAGATTATGCATTAACTCCGAATATGGCAATTATTGATCCTAATTTTGTAGATGGAATGCCAAAAGGCTTGACTGCAGCATCAGGTATTGACGCTTTAGTTCACGCAACAGAAGCTTATGTTTCTTGTATGGCAACAAACTTTACAAATTCAAATGCTTTAGAAGCTTGTAAATTGGTATTCAGATACTTGGAAAGATCATGGAGTGAAGGTGCAAATGATCCGATAGCAAGAGAAAAAATGCATTATGCTGCAACAATTGCAGGTATGGCATTTGCAAACTCTTTCTTAGGATTGTGTCACTCAATGGCTCACAAATTAGGCGCAATGTTCCATGTACCACACGGTGTTGCTAACGCTTTATTGATAAGACAGGTTATTAAATATAACGCAGTAGATTATCCTCACAAGCAAGCAACATTCCCTCAATACAAGTTCCCTAATGCAAAAGAAAAATACGGACAGATTGCTGACGAACTTGGTTTGGGAGGTAAAACTAACGAAGAAAAAGTTGAATTATACATTCAAGCTATTGATAAATTAATGAAATCAATCAATCTTCCTAATTCAATCAAAGACTTTGGTGTATCAGAAGAAGACTTCTACGCTAAGTTAGATGAAATGGTTGAATTAGCATTTGATGACCAATGTACAGGTGCAAACCCTGCATATCCTTTGATGAGTGATATCAAACAAATTTATATCGACGCATTTGAAGGTGTTGTAAGAGATTATTATCCAGCTAAATCCTCCAAAAAAGCTTCAAAATCTTCTAAGTAAGATTGATTGAAGCTATATATTCGATACCTCCCGCTTCATAACCGGGGGGTATTTTTTCGTTGAAATTCCCCGTTTGTCGGATGTCTTTAATTAAAACGCTTTAAATAATATAGACAAAAGAAAGGATGGTGTCTTTATGTATACATTAAAAATTATTGCCTATATTCTTGTAATAATCGGTGCGATTAATTGGGGTTTGGTAGGTTTCTTTAATTTTGATTTAGTAGCATTAATTTTTGGAGAAATGACGTTGATAACACGTATTGTTTACGATATTATTGGTATTTCTGCAATTTATTTGTTATTTGCAAATAGAGAAATTTATATTCGTTAAAAAACACGTCGGGCGGGGATTTTATCCCCGCCCGCGCTCATGATATTTAAAAGGGCGTCAAAACGACGCCCCATACTTGCTTTAGTCGGGTTGAAACCCGACCTATTTACTAATCTCTACGCCCTCGCGTTAAACGGCTTCCGAGCCTGCGGCCTTGTCCTGCGAACAGCTTGAAATCGCCGCA
>CAYVSD010000068.1:0-9077 GCA_964453315.1 uncultured Muribaculaceae bacterium
TCGAACTATAGAAATACCGGCCATATGCGTGGTTAACGCTAAACTCTAAACAGGACCACAGATTTTTCCAGGACTTACGCTACATGCGTTTATCGGATAACCATTTTCTTTTAGTTCTTCACATTTTGCTTTTGTTATAAGTGCAGGTACTTGTGCAGGAGTCATAATTTTAACACCGCCTAATGTTGCAAGTACTGCTCCTTTAATACTTGCACCGTTAAATGCTATCAAATCTTGCCCCATTTTATTCGGTTTTCTTATTCCGTTTAGGTCATATATACCTGCTAAGCACGCATTTATTGCTGTATCCGCTTTATCAGGGTCATCTATACAATCCAAATCATAAGTAACTATTACAGGAGTTCCGTCTGCTAGTACAAATGCTGCCGTATCTTTAAAACCTTTTACCGTATTGATAAAAAATTATGATGAAATGGAAGTTATTGCCAATTTGCTTGGTTACGAAATAAAAATCTCAAAAAAAATCATTTAATTTTATTTATTTCTTCAATCATTTCATCAAGGGTAGGACTTGGTTTTATTGACTTTGCTTTATTAGCATAAATCAAAGCTTTTTTAAAATCTTGCATATTATAATATATAATGGCTCTGTTATATTCAATTGTATACATTGTTTCGCTTGTCGAATCAAGCTTTTGCGCCAAATCAAGATATCTCAATGCGCTGTCATATTTTCCCATATCAGAATAAACAGCTGCAAGATTTACGTAACCTGAAGAAAGATTTGGATATTTTTGAATATAATTTTCCCATTCAACAAGTTTTTTTTGCAAAACTTCATCCCCGCTGCCAAGAATTAATGGCGGATAATAAAAGTTCTCGTTATTTGTTTTTACATCTGTAATTGTCGGTTTTAATCTGTACAACAACGCAACTGTTCTAATGTCATTCATTGAAAGATACTGAGATTCAGAACGATAAGCTGCATGTACGTCACGGGTCTTATCATTATTTGAATACATAACATCTTCGGGATTATCGCTATGTCCCATTATACCAAGTGTATGCCCGATTTCATGCAAAGCAGCGTTATATATTTCAAGTGAAGAAAAATTTTCTTTACGAGGATTTGTCTTATAAAAAGTCAGCATCATGTTCTTTAATAAACCATTTGCGCCGATTTCAGGAGTTGTAAATGCAACAGTATAATGACATCCTGCCGAAGTACAATCTGATGTATTATAATCCTTAAAATTGATAATGATATTTGCATCATTTTTATCAGATGCTTGACTAAACTTTATAAAATTCGTTCGGTTTGTCCATTGAGAAAGCGCCTTATTAATATTTTCAAAATAATATTGAGGAATGTTTTGTGTTGATTCAAAATATATTTTTAATGGGAATGATTTAATATTCCAATGTATAATTTCATTACCGCTTATGGCGTTATATATATAATTATTTTCTACTCCTTGAAGAAGTTTTTGTTTAATTGAAAAAATTTGAGATTTTGCATATTTTTTTGCAGAATCATCAATTTTAGAATCTGCTATCTCAAACATTTTTTTCTGAACAGAATATGTAGGCTCAACTTTTGACAAAGCAAGAACATAAAAATACCTTGTGTTAGAATTTTTAGGATTTGAAGATAAAGATTTTTCTAAATTTGAAATAGCTTCTTTATAATCTCCTGCTTTGTAAGCTGATTTCCCTTTGTTTGCATAATAATCCGAACTCATTGAAGATTTTGTCCAAAAGAGAAAACATAAACAAATAATAAATATAAAAAGTAAAAATTTACGAAGCATTATTCTTTTTTTCTTCTATTTCTTTTTCAAGCTGCCTTGCAAGCGCTCTTGTATCACCTTTTAATTTAAAATATTCCGCAAATTTCGGAGTTGTTTTAATATTTATACTGCGGCCGTTTTTATCTTTATGTTTTGAAATTAAACCTCTATCAACGAGTTCTGCCACATGTTCATAAGCTGCAGAGCGAAGTTTCACAAGCTCTGTTTGGCGGATAGGTTCTTTCAACGCAATAACAAGTAAAGTTCTTAATACCGCAGGAGACAAATCTATCGGGCATATTTTTTCTACAATATCGCTGTAATCTTCTTTTACTTGAAGAATATAACCATTTTCGTCATCAATTTCTAATGCGCCGTCTCTTGAAGCATAATCCATAATTAATTCTAATAAAGCTTCTTCAACCTGTTCCGGTTCTTTATCTAAATATACAGCTATTTCTTCTACACTTAGAGCTTTTGCGGTAACAAAAAGCACTGCTTCAATTCTTGATTTAAGCTGTTGCACAAGCCCCTCCTCTTACAACATATAAATCAGAATAAAATTTTTCCTGCATTAATTCATAATCCGTATCACGACTTAAAAACAACAATGCAAGATATGCGCTGATTTTATCCATTCCAAGCATTGTAAGTTCATTTAACTCAATTTTGTCTTCGTGTTTGAAAATTTCTTCAAGATTATCTTTTAATTTTAAAACAGCTTCTTCTATGTATTCTTCGTGAGCCATAGAAACAATTTCTTCAGGAGTTAATCTGGAGTAGTTTCTTACGTGGCGTTTTGCTCTCTCATGAGCGCTCTGCATAGAAGCTCTTTTTTCAATTTTTTCATAAAATTCTAATTGTTTAATGAGGTCTTTCAATGTAACTATACGATTACGATTTAGACGAATACTTCTTCTGCGCTCTAATGCTTCATCAAAGCTAACAACATTACTTGTCGGAACAAACTCTTCATCTTCAGGATATTCTACAATAAATCCGTCATCATCATAAATCGGTTCCGGTTCTTCATCTTTAAAATCTTCAATAGAAAGTCCTGAAAGCACATTTGACTGCATTCTGCATAAAATCGCTGCAAATAAAAGAGTTCTGCTTGCAACTCTCAAATTAAGTGATTTTAGTTCAATCATTTTTTGAAGATATTTTTCTGTAACATCAATAATATCTATATTCCACGGGTCGATTTTTCCGGATTTTGCCATTTCTACAAGAATACCGATACCATCGTCGTTAGAGAATTTTCCGGTATTTAAAAGATTGGAAAGTCCAAGATCTTCATTATTATTTAAAGCATTACTGTTCTGTATTGTCATCGTCTTCTCTCAGTTTTACACCTGTTACTTTTGTTTTACCTTTTTCTTTTTGGGTTACACCGATTGTTCGGCTTGCTGCTTCAATCATAGGGCGGCGGTGACTTACTACCAAGAATTGAGTTTCGATAGATTGTTTTTTAATCATATCGGCAATTCTTTCTACATTCATTGTATCTAAACTTGCATCAACCTCATCAAGCGCATAGAAAGGCGCAGGAAGGTACTTTTGTATTGCAAATACTAATGCCAAAGCTGTAAGTGCTTTTTCACCACCTGATAAAGCTCCGAGTTTGTTTTTATTTTTATCTCTCGGTTTTGCTTCAATTGTCATTCCGGCTGATAACGGATCTTGTTCATTTTCAAGTATAAGTTGTCCTTCGCCTTCTGACAACTGGTGATAAATATCTTTAAAGTTTTCATTTATGGCTGTGTAAGTTGTCATAAACACTTCTTTTTTCTGTTGCTCAAAACCGTTCATTTTCCCTAAAATCGATTCACGTTCAGTATTTAGGGTTTTGATTTGATTGTCTAATTCTTCTTTACGTGCGGCTTTTTCTTCATAGGAAGTAATTGCGCGCATATTAACGTCACCAAGTTCTTGCATACGTTTTTCAAGACGCTGAATTTTTGCATTTAATTCGTCAATGGAAATTTGAACCGGCTCTAATTTTTCTGTATCGATACCCGCATTTTCAAGCACTTCAGATGCTTCTTTTAATTGCGGCTCAAGCTCGCGCCGGCGAGTTTTAAAAGACTCAATTTGTTCATTTACACGCTCAATTTCGGACGCTTTGACAGCGCTATTTGTTTGAAGATCAATTAAACTTTTATGTATGTCTTCTTTTTGCTTCACGAGTTCCCCGATTTTTTCATCTATTACGGATATTTTATCAGATAGGGTGTTTAATTGTTCCTCTAATTGATTGATTTCTGTCTTGTATGTTTCTTTATCCTGCTCAAGAGATTCGTTGTTTTTAAGAGTGTTTTGAATATCAGATTCTTTAGAAATTATTAATTGTTCATTAAATTTAATTGTATTCTCAAAACCTTGTATTTCATTGTTTACGGCCATGATATTTGAATTAAGATTTCTTATATCATCTTCAATTCCCTGAGTTTTTTCTTTCAAATCTTTTAGATCTTTATCGTTTAAAAGTTCATTAAGCTCATTCAATTTATCTTGAGTTTGCTGAATTTCATCAGATAACTTAACTCTTTTTTCTTCAATTTTATCAAGCTCTGAATTGAGTTTTTCAATTTTCGGTTCATTTTCTTTAATAAACGCTTCTTTTGATTCTAAAAGTCCTTGGCTGTTATTAAATTGAGAAATCATATTATTGAGTTCAATTTTAGCTTTAGAATACTCAGTTGAAGAATTTGAATAGGTAACTCTGATTTTATCTAATTTTTCTTCCAAATCTTTGCGTTTTTGACGAGCTTGTTCAAATTTTTTCTGCAATTCATCAAGTTTTTGTTTTGCGCGCTCCAATTCTTTATCGTCATTTTGACCAAAACCGAACATTGATTTTTTTACATAACCGCCAGTGATTGCGGCAGATTTTTCATAAAGTTTGCCGTCAAGAGTAACCATACGGTATTTACCCATTAATTGCTCGGCAGATTCTGCATCTTCAACAATTAAAGTGTCTCCTACCGCATAGAAAAACGCGTCTATATAAATATCGTCAAAATCAACAAGATTTATTGCAAAATCTATTACTCCTTTATTTTTAGGTAATTGTAATTTGGTCGGAGCTTTTTTAATTTTGTTTAACGGAATAAAGGTTGCGCGTCCTGATTTAGAAGAATTTAACAATTCCATCGCAACGTAAGCTGAGTGCGTATCATCAACAACGATATGAGAAAGACGTCCTCCGAAAGCAATATTTAAAGCTAGCGAATACTCTTCGTCAACTTTACCCAAATGCATTAAAGGTGCATGCACCCCTTCTAAATTCGCTTCTAACACAGTGTTGATAGGGATAGATGAACCCGAAGCTGACATGGCGCTTTTTTGAGCTTCCATTTCAGAGAATTTTCTATAAGCTGCACGAATATCATATTCATAATCTTCAACTTCCGTTTTAGCGTCATCAAGAGCCTTCATAGTAGAAGTTTGAACCTCTTTAAGCTCGTCCATTTCTTTTTTAAGATCACTAACCTGAAGTTCTTTTAATGATTTATTATCGCCGAATTCAGCTTTATTTTTTTGTAAATTTGCAATAAATTCTTTCGCTTCTTCTATCTCTTTTTTAAGATTTTTAAGCTCATTTTCTTTTGGCAAAGATTCTTTTAAAAGCTCATTATCTTTATCTTTCAAACGATCTAAATTTATGGATACTTCGTTGCGTTCTTTAATATATTTATCCGCAGTAGAACTCAAACCTGATATATCTTTTAATTTTTGAGCTAATTCTTCTTTTTTCTCGGAAAGCTGTTTTTCGATTATATTAATTTTATCTTGAGCTAATTTAATACTCAATTTTGTATCTTCAATTTTTTTCTTATGAGATTCAATGCCGTTTTTAGCATTTTCAACAGCCTGCAAACCTTTTGCTATTTGAGTATCTGAATAATCAATCGCGTTTTTCTTTGTTTGAATACGAGCAGATAAATCGCTTTGTGAATCTTTAAGTTTGTTGCGTTCTTCTTCGCCTTCAGCTTTTAGTTTTTTATCTAATTCTTCGTATTTTTCATTTATAAGCTTTATTCGTTCGTCTAAATCTTTTTTATCAAGCTCTTTTTCTTTTAAATCTTTATTAGCTTTTAAAATATTTTCATGTGCAAGTTCTAAATTCCGTTTCAAATCAAAGAATTTAACAGTGCTGATTTGAGATTCAAGCCCAGTTTTTTCATCTTTCAATTTTTTATATTTTAATGCAACTTCGCGTTCTTCTTTTAATTGTTCAAGAGTTGCAGCAACTTCTGTTAAAATTAACGTTGCGGCTTCTACGCGCTGTTCAACCTTTTGAAGTTCGTTTTTAGCTTGATCTATTCTTCTGTCAAAATCTGCAACGCCTGCAATTTCATCAATTATTCCACGACGAGCCTTTGAAGAACAGCCAATAATACTGTTAACGTCCCCTTGCATAATTACGTTATAGCTGTCAGGTGTAATATTATATTCTTCCAAAACAGATTTTATGTTTGTTAAAGTATCGGTTTTATCGTTCAAATAGTAAGTACTCGCGTACCCTTGATTTGTTTTGCGAATACGGCGCGCAACAGAAAGCTCATCAACATCTTTGACATCGCCAAAAGTCACTTTTACAAAAGCTTCATTCTTGTTGTTTAAAGTAGTTATAAAGTCGGATAAATTTTCAATACGCAAAGCAGAGCCTGTTCTCAAACCAAGCGCAAACATAACACTGTCAATAATATTACTTTTCCCTGAACCATTAGGGCCGGAAATAGTTGTAAATCCTTTCAAAAACGGTATATCTGTTTTATTGGCAAATGATTTAAAATTATCGACTTCTAACTTCTTTATGTACATAAATCTTCCCAAGTATAGTGTATGTCTATATTATAGGGAATTTAATATCATGTCAAACTTTTTACATAAGACTTTTATCAAACAAAGAAGGGGCGGATTTTAAAAAATCCGCCCCTTCTTAAATAATAAAAATTAAATTAAACTAATTCCGGAACTTTAGCAGAATTTCTTTTTGCGATTTCAACAAGTGAAGATGCTGTTGCAATCATAGAAAGTTCAGAATTTAATTTGTTAATGCAAGATCCGCATCCGATAGCGCTTGCGCCTGCTGCGAAAGCAAAAGGTGCAGTTGTAGGATTGATACCTGTAGCAGTCATTACAGGAATTTCAACGTTTCTTACAAGTTCAATTGTATTTGAAATAGTCAATTCAGCTCTGTCCATTAAAGCTCTTGCGCCGCTCATTTCAGAGTTTGCGTGATAATGACCTTCTGTTTGAATCAAATCAATGCCCATTGATTCTAATTCTTTTGCCATAGAAATTTGTTCGCTGATTGAAATTTCACCAGGAATAGTAACGCAGAAGAATACTTCTCTGTCACCTAATAAAGATTTTGTTTCTCTTACAAGGTTAAGAACTTCAGAAGCACTAAAAGATTTTCCTGATTCGTAAAGAACATCAAAGTTGCCGAATTCAATAGCATCTGCACCAAGTTCAACTGCTCTTACAAGTTCAGAAGGAACAACTGATGATACAAATATAGGCATATCTGTCATTGAACGAATTTCAGAAATAATTTCTTCTTTAGCACAGATATCAACTGCGCTTGCGCCTGATTTTTCAGCGGAAGAAACAACTTTTTTAATATTTTCGATATCAAAGTTGTTAATACCTGCGATAACTTTTACTGCGCGTTTTTCGCTCAAATGTTGTTTGAATAAATCAATTCTTGACATAATTTTCTCCTTAATATCTTAAAAATTTTACTTCTGCATTATACATTAAAATTTTAATATTTTCAAGAACCCGCGTTCAAATGTTAATAAGGGGAATATCTTTTGCCCAAAAAAACGAAGAATAATTGAGAGAAATAAGAGGTGATTATGCGAAAAATTATACTTGTTTTATCTATATTTTTGACATTGTGTTCAGCAGGCTATGCCAAGCAAACTTTTGCTGACGATGAAAAAATTAATATAACTGTTTATGAACAGATTAGCCCTGCGATTGTCGCTATCGAAGCGCAGGTTTCTGACGGGGTTTCAGCAGGGACAGGATGTGTAATTTCGCCTGACGGAATGATTTTGACAGGTTCGCACGTGATTGATAATGCAAAAGCAATAGAAGTAACGACTTATAACGGCCAAACTTATAAAGCAAAATTTATTGCTCAGGTAAGTTCAAAAAATAAAGACCTTGCTATTTTGAAAATAAACCCTGATAAACCTTTAAAAACCGTTTCATTTGGGGATTCTGAGGAAGTTAAAGTCGGACAGAAAGTTTTGACTATCGGCAATCCTTTTGGATTTTCTAACACACTGACTCAAGGTATAATTTCGAGAATAGATTACGTAAAAAACAGATTTCAGACTGATGCGGCGATTAACCCGGGATGTTCAGGCGGGCCGTTATTGAATTCTACGGGGGAAGTAATCGGAATAAGTCAGTCTATTTATAACCCAGATCATAATATTTCTAATATCGGGATAGGATTTGCAATCCCGTCTAATGAAGCAGTCAAGTTTATTTCTTCGGTTGACAAGAAAAAACTTGGGGGTAAATAACAATATAAGATTTAAAGGTGCGTCAAACGACGCACCCTACTTAACTTATCGCCTTATTAACTTATTGCCTTATTGCCTTTAATAAAGCTACTCGCTAATCTCCGAGACAAACCGCCCGTTTATTGCCGTTGTTGCGGTTACCGTTGTAGTATTCCGTATTCGTGCGGATGAAGTCGCGGATGTATGCGGTGTATGTGTCAATAGGCTCTGAAGACCACAATTGAAAAGAAGACGCGGTTGATTCAATTCCCAAAGCAGAAAACACTTCTGCTTTGTTTGCTTCCCAACTTAAGCCCCATTTGTAATCATTTGTAAGTGTATTATCATTGTATAAAATTTTTGCTATTGCTAATAATTCACTTGCATTTGGTAAGCGTGCTCCGTTTTGTACTTTTGAACAATAATCATTTGCCAGTTGCCAGTAGTCGTTTCCGTATTGGTAAGTTGGCATGGTATAGCTTGAGTCTACTGCTTGAATTAATGGAAGCATGGCATCGTTTGCTGTTACCGCTGTTGATGCTAAGCATACATCACCTATTTGACCTGCGCAGGATGAGCCTATACTTGCTCCATTAAATGCAATAAGATCATTTGTGTAACTTGTTTTTTCATCTACTACTTTTACTCCATACTTATTAGGTTTTCTTGAACCGTTTAAATCATATATACCTGCTAAGCATAAATTTATTGATGTATCTGCTTTATCAGGATCATCTATACATTGTTTGTTATAACTAACTATTACAGGTGTGCCGTCTGCTAATACAAACGC
>CAYVSD010000069.1:0-8988 GCA_964453315.1 uncultured Muribaculaceae bacterium
GAGCAGAGCCACGAGCGAAGCGGTTTTCGTTGCAAACGCGAGCGGTGGCGTTTAATGCGAGGGCATAGAGATTAGTTAAACAAGTCAATAAGGCAATATGGCTATAAGTTCATTTAGGTCGGCGGAGCTACGCTCCGCCGACTTTATATAATTTCGTTATCCGATAACAGGAGGGTTGAAAACACGTGTTGCAAGTTCTTTATCAAGAGCTAAAAGTCCTTGTTTGTCATCTCCTATCATTTCAAGTTTAGCTAAAACATCGCCTACACTTGCTTCTTCTTCAACTTGTTCTTTTACGTACCAATTTAAAAATAACATCGCAGCGCGATCTTTTACTTCTTCAGCAACATCATATACAGCATTAATTCTTGATGTTACATATTGTTCGTGTTCAAGAACTTGTTTAAAAATTTCTAACGGAGTCGAACCGTTGACTACAGGTTTATCTATTGCAAAAAGTTCAACATTTCCGCCGCGTTCCAAAACATATTCATACATACCTTCAGCGTGTGCTCTTTCTTCTTGAACTTGAATATTAAACCAATTTACAAACCCCGGTAAATTCATTTGAGCAAACAATGTTTTCATTGCCAAATAAAGATATTCCGAATAATATTCTTTGTTAATTTGTTCGTTAAATGCTGTTTCCATTTTCTTTTCGATTGCCATTTTTAATTCTCCTTATTTTATAAAGTATTTACTATTTCTTGTGCCAAAGTTTCAAGTTCTTCTACATTTCCGTCTTTAACAGCGGATTTTAATTGAACACGATTACCTATTATTTCTGTATTTTTCCATTTTGAAATCATTTCGGTCATTAAATTACCGCTAAATGGTGCCCAAGATCCGTTTTCAATAATTGCAATTTTACGGTTTTGAAGGTTATGGGCGGTAATATCGTGTAAAAGAGTTTCCATATTTACAAAAATTCCCATATTATATGTAGTTGAAGCAAATACAATATGAGAGTATTTAAATGCTTCAGATACTATATAAGACGGATGAACAGTTGAAACGTCAAATACTTTTATATTTTTAACTCCTTTGTCAGCCAGTTTGCCTGCCAAAATTTCAGCAGAATTTTGTGTTCCGCCGTAAACCGAAGCGTAAGCGATTAATACAGACTGAATTTCAGGTTCATAAGCTGACCATTTTGAATATTTTTCAATAAATATATTTAGATCTTTTCTCCAAACATAACCGTGTAAAGGACAAATCATATTAATTTCTAACCCTGAGGCTTTTTTAAGTAAAGCTTGCACTTGCGGTCCGTATTTTCCTACAATATTTGTGTAATATCTGCGGGCTTCGTCCATATAACGATGTTCAAAATCAACTTCGTCGGCAAAAATATTTCCGTCAATAGCGCCAAAACTTCCAAAAGCGTCAGCTGAGAATAATATTTTGTCTGTTTTATCATAAGTTACCATAACTTCAGGCCAATGCACCATTGGCGCAAAAACAAAGGTTAAAGTATGATGTCCTGTTTCTAAAATATCGCCTTCTTTAACAATTTGCCATTGATCTTGAGGTAAATCAAAATTAAAAAATTGATTTATCATTGTTTGGGTTTTTGCGTTACAAACAATTTTTATCTGCGGATATTTTTCAACAATTGTTTGAATTTCAGCACAATGGTCAGGTTCCATGTGATTTATAACTAAATAATCAAGATTTTTGCCGTCTAAAACATATTTAATGTTTTCAAAGAATTGATGATTAACGGCTTTATCAACTGTATCAAATAATACGGTTTTGTCATCAATTAATAAATATGAATTATATGAAACACCGTCAGGAACCGGATAGACACTTTCAAAAAGTGCAATTCGTCTGTCATTTGCCCCAACCCAGTACAAATCCTTTGTTATTGCTTTTGTATTATGCATTTTTTTTCTCCTTATTGATTAAATAATAACATAAAAAAGAATATACTCATTGGTTATATAACATTATCCATGAGGGTAATAGATTTTATTTGATAAATATAATATTTTCTATACATAAACAAGGAGGTAATGTTAAAGAATTATAACACTTAGATTATATATGTATTAGTTTCTAAGGTTACTATTGTATGAAAGAGATACATTTTTTACTTTTTAATCATTTTTTATCCGGC
This sequence comes from uncultured Muribaculaceae bacterium, assembly GCA_964453315.1. GTDB lineage: Bacteria > Cyanobacteriota > Vampirovibrionia > Gastranaerophilales > Gastranaerophilaceae > Zag111. The sequence continues at coordinate 2,123 of CAYVSD010000069.1, forward strand.
ATTATTGGCCCGATTTGTAGCATGAAGTATGTTTGAGATTGGAGTTGGGGTGCCGGTTTAATTTTGTGTATAATTTTTGTATGGAAATAAATAAATCTCCACAGCATATAAAGAATTTATTTGATGAAATTTCTATTTATTACGATAAAATGAATAATTTTATTTCTTTGGGGTTGCATTATTTTGTTAAAAAATCTGCATTAAAAATGTTGAATATAAAAAAGTCGTCAAATATTTTAGATATTTGTTGTGGAACCGGTGATTTTACAAGAATAATACGCAGAATTTCACCAAAATCAAAAGTAATCGGTTTGGATTTTTCATCTAAAATGATTGAAAAAGCAAAACAAAAACAGCCTAGAGAAGTTTTTATATACGCGGATTGTACAAATATGCCGTTTAAACAGGAAGAATTTGATTATATAACGGTTGGTTTTGGTTTGCGAAATGTTGAGAATCGTTTGTTGGCATTAAAAGAAATATATCGAGTATTAAAAATCGGCGGAAAGTTTTTGCATTTGGATTTTACAGGTTCTATAGAAAATTTTGCTTGGAAAATTTTTGAAATAATGGTTCCCGTAATAACAAAAATTTTCAAACGAAATATGGACAGTTATAGGTATTTGTTGGATTCTATAGATAATTATCCTGCGCCAAGTGTTTTGATAAAAGAATTTGAACAGCAGGGGTTTAAATTTTTAAAACAAAAGAATTTTATTTTTGGAGTAATAAATGTAATTATTTTTGAAAAATAATAATTTTATTTTTTATTATTTATAAGTACATATACATTTAGAGCGATAGCTGCAGTCAGAACAATAATAATTCCTATCATTTTAAATTTGAATACAATAAAAGAAACTGCAAGACCAATAGTTATACCCAAAAATAAAATAAATAATGCTCGTTTTATAATATTTGCAATTTTTTTATAAACTTGCAGTTCTTGCGCCATAATTTTAATATTCGATTGTTCTTTAGCCCGTTCAAGAGTTTCTTCATTTATAATATTAGATTTTTTAAGTTCTTCGATAGAGTTAAGATAAGTTTTATTTACGTATTTTTCAACAACATCTAATAATACTTCTTCTGTGGCATTATTGTTTACGCAAGCAAACATAACATCCCACATTGTTGCCCAAATTTTTTGCATAATAGGTTTCCAATGTTTTGCGGGAATACCCGAACGAAACAAATCGATTTCTTTATGAAAAGACCATTCTGCCATGATTTGAAGATATGTGCATTTTGTTTTGAAATCTAATTTAGAAAAAGCTTTTTCTTCTTGCATAGATTGGGCAAGTAATAAGGAAGATCTTTCAAGATTATTTTTTAAATAATCAGATTGTAATTGATTTATATCTTGTGGAATAATTTTTTTTACTTGCGTAACCAAATTATTGATAAAATCTGTATATTTTTTATCTAAGGCCTTTTCTTCCATTCTTTTATTATAAGTGAGAGACATTGATTATTTGTCATATATTTAGACTAAATTTATGCAAAAAAGAAAGCCTCATCAAATTGATAAGACTTATAAATATACATTTACCCCACAGGCATGGTATCATATTTTATTTTTATTGTCAAGTGTTCTTAACATCCTTGCCGAAATCGTAAAAATATTATAATATTTGAGTATGAGGAAGGTTTGCTTTATAATTTTACTAAGCATGCTGACAATATTACCTTGCGCTTCTCAAAATACGGATACCCCGATGCAAAAAGAAGAAAAAGCGCCGGTTGTTTTTGTGTATCATATTCCGGATGATGAGGATTCTTCCGGTAAAGAAGTTTCAAATCAAAATGTGGAAAAAACTTTTGAAATAACAAGTGATGATGTAACAGCAGATACATCATTAGAAAATCAAAAAGAAGAAGATGAACTTGTAAATAATGATAGTGAAAATGATATAAATAATGATTCTGAAGAATATGGAATGAATGATTTATATTCAGATGTTTTGCAGGGTTATGCAGCTTATAATGAAGGGGAAGAAGACGAGATTACATTAGATTCTCAAGTTCCGCTTTTACATATTGATATAAAATCACCGACAAGAATTGGTGGTGTAAATTATACGCAATTAAAAACAACACCGTTAAAATTTTATGATAACAGTTATTCAAAATTTTATATACCGGAATTTCGTATAGTTCCTATATCAAGTTCAAATACAGCTCAATTAGGCGTTGTTAAAATCGGGACAACATATAATGAATATATTGATTATGGAGAATTAGAGCAAACTTCCGGTGTTTTTTCCAAATATCAATATAAAAATTTTTCAATAAAAACATCATATACAAAAACAATAAATTCAACTAACAATAATTATAATGATAAATTCTTTCTTTCTCCGGAGTTTAAAATTAATCAATATTTTACTCTAGTAAATAATTTTTCCGCCGATTTGACAAAACGTAATAAAAAAGCTGAAATTATGCTTTCTATAAATCCGCTTGGAAATAAAGATCCTGATTTTATGCGTATTGATATTGGTGCAAATCAAACATACAGTGAAATATCAAATACTTTTAAAAGTCAATTTCATTTTGCTACAAGATTTAATTTTTGATAAAAATGTAAACTAATAAACACATTTTTGTTTTTACCCTTAATTTTGTTTATAATTTTGTTGAGATGAAAAAAAACGATAATCAAAATATTGAACAAAATATTGATATAAAAAAACATCGTCGTCAGGTTCGTAAAGAAGGTTTTTATTATTCTTTTCTTACAATAATATTGATTTTTTGTTTAATTCAAATTGGTTATGGTGCAATTTTAAATATTGGTAAAATTATTTCTTATAAAGCTAAAACAATTACTCTTGAAAATTTACTAAAAGAAGCTCAACAGAAAAATGAAGATTTAAAAACTGAGAAAAAAATGATAACTTCTGACAGCAGTCTTGAAGGAATTGCACGTAATAATTTAAAAATGGCGGGTGAAGATGAAGTTTTAATTATCATAAATAAAAAAGTTGAAACTCCTAAAAAGAAAAAAAGTTTTTTAAACAATATTAAAAGTTTCTTATTTCAAAGAAATAAAAAAGATGATACAAAACCGCTTGAACAGCCGTATATTCCGGAAGAAGTTGTTGAAGAATAAAGGTGATAAATGGATACAAATATACAAGTTTTAGATTATATTAAAAAAGCTTTTGATTTAAAAGAACAAAAGCATTATAAAACTGCTATTGAGGTTTTGTATAAAGCATTAGAATATGAAAATGATAATGTTGAAATTTTATATCAGATAGCAGAATTATATTTTTTAATGAACGATTTTTCTCGCTCAAACAGTTATCTTGAAAAGATTTTGAATACATCTTCAAATCATACGGCAAGTTTAGATTTAGTGCGCAAAATTGCGAAAAATGAAAATAATTTTAATAAAGTATTGGAAATTTCTCAGCAGCTTTATAAAATTCAACCCAATAGTACAAATTTAAAAGAACTTGTTTGTATATTAGCTCAATTAAAGCTTTTTCCAGAAATTGAACAGTATAAAAATTCTGAATTTTTTACTCAAGAGGTGAAAATTGAATGCGCAAATGCGCTTTATTCCAGCGGCGAAATAGAACAAGCAATTAATTTAATTAATGAATGTGATAAAGATAATGAGCAATTATTATTATTGAAGGGCAAAATGGCTTTTGATAATCAAGAATTTGAAAAATCAAAAGAAATTTTTTCCAGAATTACTCAAAATACTCAAAATCCTGAAATTCTAAATTATTTAGGAATTTTTGAGGTTGATAATATGAATTTTACAGAAGGTATAAAATATTTTTCTTTGGCATCACATTTGGATAAATCAAATTCAAAATATTTGTATAATTTAGCGAATGCTTATTTCTTTAACGGTTGGTTTGAGGAAGCTAAAAAAACATATTTGAGAGCATTATATTTAAATCCGGATAATATAGATTATAGATATTCTTTGGCTTATTTGTATTATGATCGTAAAGAATTTAAGAAAGCGAAAAAAGAAATTGATGCAATATTAGATATAAATTCTCAGCATTCTCAAGCAAGAGTTTTAAAGGCATTGTTATTATTTGAAGATAAAAAATTTCTTGAAGCTCAAAATTTGTTACAAAACAGTTTGGAGCAAGGTTTAGGTGATGATTTTACTAAAATGTCATTAGCAAAGATTTATACAGAATTAAATATTTTTGATAAAGCTAAAGATTTAATTAATGAAGTAGTTTCTAAAAATCCGGAAAATCTCGGTTATTTAAGTGATTTAGCCGAAGTTCTTATAAAAGAAAAAAAATATGATGAAGCCTTAGAAATTGCGAAAAAAATAATTCAAATAAATCCTAATTATATTTCTGGGAACATTCTTGCTGCAAAAACGTCATACTTAAAAGAGGATTGGGAACAATCTAAAGAATATGCTCAAGATATTATTTCATTAGACATAAATTGCTCTGAGGGTTATTATTATTTAGCCTTGTCAAGAGAAAAAATGAATGATAATGAAGAAGCAATAGAATGTATGAAACGAGCTATTTTATATGATTTAAACAATCCGAAATATTACGCAAAAATGAGTGATTTGTATAAAAATAATCAAGATTATAAAACAGCTTTGGAATATATGGCAGAAGCAGAAAGTCTTGATAATTCCAACGAGTACAAATTTGCATACAATGAATTGGTAAAATTAAACAGAAAATATAAAAAATAATTTTGCCTTTGCGTAAAATATCAATATAATAATAATTGGAATTGCAAGGAGAGTTTATGCAAAAAGTATTAAAAGGATTTATACAAATAACAGCCCTGTTGGCTCTTTGTAGTCAAGTAACAATAGCGGCAGAAGTAAAACAAACGGTACCAAATCAGTATCCTAAAAAATATACGCCTGCTTATATAAAACAAATTACTCCTAATTACAAATGCGTTGGTAAAGAAGAAGTTTTTTATGTAGCTCTTGATATGTTAAAAGATACGGAAGGTATGTTTTCTCGTAATGCAATTTTAGGTAATAATCTTTCAGAAAGACCTGTAAAAATTGAATTTCGCGATCTCGGGCAGATTAATCAGCAGTACGCGTCATTTGATGCTTTAGGGTGGAAAAAGGGTAAGAATTTATATATTTATATAAGTAATAAGCACAAAACAGCACCTGCAGGTGCCATAGCTGCGCTTTTATCTCATGAAGCTTTGCATCAGGATGAATATAATTCTCTTGCGGAAGAAACATATGCTTGGACGATGGAAGCAATTGTTTGGGATGAAATTTTAAAACTTTATCCTGAAAGCAATCAGGAAGGGGAGGCTCTTGTAAAAAGAGAAAATACTCTTAAAAAATTGTTGGAAAAAGGAGATTATACGAATAAGTATATTAAAAAAACAGTTTTACAAAATTCCGGATATAAAGGACTTCCGACCTATTCTCCAGGGTTTGAAAATTTATAAAATATTTTGAATTAAATACCTGTTTTACTAAAAAAGTATATTGATAAAAATAAATCGTTGGTGTTAAATTGTGGTATGAAGAAAAGAGTTAAAGCTTTAATAATTCTTACAGGAGCAGTTGCTACTCTTTTTGCTATTAATTCTTTTTATATTTCAAATCATAATCCTATGTTGAGTGAGAATGTGAAAACAGTTGATACAACTCATGTTTCTCCTCAAAAATTGTTTTATAAAAATTGGCATATAATTCGAGATGAATATTATGATCCGACTTTAAATCATCAGCATTGGTCAAAATGGAAAAATCATTATCATGGAAAAATTAAAACGGAAGATGATGCCAAAGTTGCAATAGATACGATGCTTGCCAGTCTTAATGATCCTTATTCTAATTATTTAACAAAAGATGAATTTGCAAGACAAAATACATTTATAACTTCAAAAATTTCAGGCATTGGTGTAAATATAATAAATGATTCAGGTAAAATAATAATTTTAAGTGTTATTGAAGAAACTCCTGCGCAATTTGCAGATTTAAAAGCGGGCGATATAATTCTTGCAGTAGACGGGAAAAAAACAAGCGGTCTTTCTCTTGCGGATGTTGCAAATCTTGTTAAAGGGCCGGTCAATTCTTTTGTAACCCTTGATATTTTACGAGGAAATGAAAAATATAATAAAAAAATTATCCGTAAAGAATTTTCTGTAAAAACAGTTAAAAGTAATAATTTTGATGATATAGGTTATATACAAATATCCAGTTTTTTAAGTAATTCTACTCCGAATGAATTTCTTGATGCTTTGGAAAAAACACAAAAAACCAAAGGATTAATTGTTGATTTACGCGGGAATACCGGTGGTTTGTTAACAAATGCGATATTTATATCCAATTTATTTATTGAAAAAGGGCGTCTTGTGAGTATTGTTGGGCGAAACGGTTATCGTTATGATGTAGAAGCTCAAAGTAATGATGTTTCTATTAATAAACCGATAATACTTCTTGTTGACGGTGCCAGTGCAAGTGCCAGTGAAATTTTTTCGGGTGCTATGAAAGATTATAATCGTGCAAAACTTATTGGTACAAAAACATACGGGAAAGGAATGGTTCAGAAAATAATTCCAATGCCGAATGAAACAGGTTTGAATTTAACTATTGCAAAATATTTAACGCCAAACGGTACAGATATTAATAAACAAGGTATATCACCGGATGTTACTGTTGAAATTAGCGAAAAAGATATAAAAGAAAAGCATGATGTTCAGCTTGAAACGGCTAAAAATCTTTTAAGCAAAATGATTGATAATAATGAAAGTTAAATCTTTTATTCTTGACATTAAGTTATGTGTCACATATTATGAATAAGTAACGGCGACATGGCCAAGTGGTAAGGCAGAAGCCTGCAAAGCTTTTATCCCCAGTTCGAATCTGGGTG
>CAYVSD010000070.1:0-8935 GCA_964453315.1 uncultured Muribaculaceae bacterium
GAGTAAAAGTAGTAGATGAAAAAACAAGTTACACAAATGACCTAATAGCATTCAATGGAGCAAGTATCGGTTCATCATGCGCAGGTCAGATAGGCGAAGTCTGCTTAGCATCAACAGCAGTAACAGCAAATGATGCGATGCTACCACTTATCCAAGCAGTAGACCCAAGCTATACCATGCCAAAATACACATTAGGTGGTTATGAACAAAACGATTATTGGCAATTAGCAGTTGATTATTGTGACAAAGTACAAGGAGGCAAAAAATTACCGGATGCAGCTGCATTAGCAAAGATAGCCCGCACACTCTATGGAGACAATACAATAAGCGACGCAAACATGAGCAATAATACAAACGGTCTAAATTGGAACGCAAACAAAGCTGAAGTATTTACTGCTTTAGGAGGAATTGGAACAACCGCGTCTGAGTTCCGCTTGTGGTCGTCACAGCCTGACGGCACAGACTGGGCTTACATGCGTGGCTTCTCAAACACGAATACGCATTACATCAGCAACTTCCGCTCCCCCGACAATGTACGGGCGGTTTGTGTCGGAGATTAGTTAAACAAGTCAATAAGTCTATAGGGTAATAAGTTTTTTAGGTCGGCGGAGCTCCGCTCCGCCGACTTTATATAGTTTCCCTCTCCAAGGGAGAGGGTTAGGGTGAGGGTTGATCCCGTAGGGCACTACAAAATCCACCCCTCACTTGAATTTCTAAGCTCATTCTTCGCAAAGAAATTCTTTTCTCTCCCTAGGAGAGATAGAGTATTCCCCTCTCCTATGGACACTAGCTCGAGCAGACGAAAACAATTCCCCTCTCCTTGGGAGAGGGAGTAAGGGTGAGGGTTGTTCCCCGCAAGGGGCGCGTAGCACAAAACTCACCCCTCACTTGAATTTCTAAGCTCATCCTTCGCTAAGAAATTCTTTTCTTTCCCTAGGAGAGATAAAAATAAGAAAACCATATTGTTGGGTCAAAAGCCCAACTTACAATTTTAAATAACGATAGATTTATAAGGCTATAAGCAAGTAAGGTGGGTTGTTTGGCGCACCTTTTAAATTAGTTATGTTAAATCATTTTTAAAATTAATAAAACTAACGACTTAAAATCTTTATTTACTTTATCTGCGGTTTCAATTACTTCGGAGTGAGAAAGTTTTTTAGTTGAAATTCCGCTTGCATAATTTGTTATGCAACTAATACCAAGAACTTCCATACCGCAGTAATTTGCAACAATTGCCTCCGGAACAGTTGACATGCCTGCAGCATCAGCGCCCCAAATTCTTGCCATATTTATTTCAGCAGGGGTTTCATAGCTTGGACCTGATGAAGCAAAATATACACCATGTTTCATACTGAGTCTTAATGTTTTGCCTGCATTATCAGCAATTTTAATTAAATCTTTATTATAAACCTCTGACATATCAGGGAATCTTGGGCCCAGTGTAGAATCATTCGGTCCGATAAGAGGATTTGTTCCCATAAAATTGATATGATCAGTTATTACCATTAAATCTCCAGGGCGAAATGATTTATTAACAGCTCCTGCAGCGTTTGTCAAAATCACTTTTTTAACCCCAAGAGCCTTCATTACTTTAATCGGATAAGTAATATCAGCCATTGAATGACCTTCATAAAAATGGTTTCTGCCTTGCATCATCACAACGTTTTTACCTGCTATATTAGCAAAAACCAATTTACCTTTATGACCTTCAATAGTAGATTTTACAAACCCCGGAATATCCGAATACGGTATAGCAAATTCACAATACTCATCTGCAAGACTACCCAAACCGGAACCTAATACAATTCCGACTTCCGGTTGAAAATTGTCAGTAAATTCCTGAATATAGTCGATTGTATTTTGCATAATTAACCAACCAATCTGTTATCGTCAGCTTCAGAAGCTTTTACCATAACAGCGTGTTCGATAGGATTTTCTCTTGAAAAATTAGAGTCATGACCATCATCAAAACCAAATTCTTCACGAGCTTTTCTTGCTTGATTTTCGTCAACAAGTTTTTTAGCAAGTTCAGCTATTTCATATACAAGTTTGTATCTGTTATCTGTATTTTCGTTTAATTCCCATGCTACTTTAATTATTTGATCCATCGATAAACCCTCATTTTTTCAGCTTGTGTTTCCATAATACTATACACAAAAATTTATTTCAAGCCTGTGATTTCTCTATACATGTTCAAATATTCTTTAGCACTGCGTTTCCAAGAAAAATCAGCACTCATAGCAGATTTTCTCATCGCATTAAATACATATTTGTCATTATAAACATATAATGCGCATTTTATGGCATTGAGCATATCCCAACCGTTATATGCCCAGAATTTAAATCCGTTAGAGTTGTCTAAAGGATAACCTGTAACAGTATCTTCAAGACCTCCTGTTGCACGTACAATAGGCAAAGACCCATAGCGCATCGCAATTAATTGACTTAACCCGCAAGGCTCAAATTTCGACGGCATAAGAAAGAAATCACTTCCTGCATATATTTTATTTGCAAGTTTTCCGTCATAACCAACGTAAGTTCTTATATTCGCAGTGTTATTTGACAACCAAATAAATAAATTTTCATAATCTTTATCTCCGCTACCCAAAAATACAAAGTCAGCATCAAGATTTTGCAACTCATATTGCATATCTCTGATAAGATCAATACCTTTTTGCCCTACAAGGCGAGAAATCAACGCAATTAAAGGTCGTTTCGGATTATATTTTAATCCGAAATATTCGCAGACAGCTTTTTTATTTTCTTCTTTTCCTGTCTCAAAATTAGTTAAATCATAATTTTTCACAAGAGCTTTATCTTTTGAAGGGTCAAAAACGGTATAATCAATTCCGTTTAAAATTCCTCTTAATTTGTTTTGAACTCCGCGCAAAGTAAAATCCATATTTTCGCCATATTCAGAGCCCAATATTTCTTTTGAATACGTAGGAGAAACTGCTACAACTCTGTCTGCATAATTAATTGCGCCCTTCATCCAGTTTACGCGGTTATAATGTTCACAACCCCATTGATTATATACAATATCTTTGCGCATATTAGCAAAATCCAAAACACCTTCAAACCATATACCTTGATATGCAAGATTATGAATTTCAAATACGCTCTTGGTTTTTGACCAAAATTCATCAAATTTATAATTTGAATGTAAATACAATGGCAGCATTGCAGTATGCCAGTCATTTGCGTGAATTACGTCAGCACGAAAGTTTAATGCCTTTGCATATTCCATTACAGCAAGTGAAAATGAAATATAACGTTCGTGTTCATACATAGGATCAAGATATTTCGGATAAACTTCTTTAAATGGAGAAAAATACCAATCATTTTTTATAAAAAATACATTAATATCTGTTCCCGGAAGTTTAGTCATATAAAGGTTAAATTTTTGAGGACTTGTACCAAATGTTAACCACATTTCTGAATTTTCAAGCTCTTTAATATTATATTTTTCTTTATCAATACAACCGTGCAAAGGTGTAAAAATTGCAATCTGAGCATCTTTTTCAAGTTCTTTCGGCAAACTGCCTACAACATCTGCTAAGCCGCCTGCTTTTGAAAATGGAGCAACCTCTGCCGCTGCAAATAAAATCTTCATTTTCCCTCTCTTTCTAAATATGGTTAACAACGTTTATTCTCTATCGGAATTTAATTATTGTCAACATTAAAAGCAAAATCAAGATTATACTTTTGGATAATATATTTTGCTTGATTTAAACAAATTTCCGCTTTATCTTCTTGGCCTAAAGCACGCAAAACTTTATTCATATTCATCTTATTTAATAAAACTAAATAATCAGATACAGGATTTTTTTCCATTTGAATATCTGAGTTTGATAAAATTCCGTACGCAGTATCATATTTAGCCAATTTTATGTTTAATATACTCAACAAATATGAACTTATTTGTACAATAGCATTTAATCCTTTATCTTTAACGGATTTTTCAACATTCAAAAAGATTGCATAAGCTTTTTTATATGAATTTAGCTCTATATACGAATATCCGATTAATAAATCGGCAAAATATTCAAAACTTGTTAAATACGCGTATCGTGACATAATTTTTACTTTATATATTTCGCGAGCAAAATTAACCGGTTCTTCGCTGCATTGTGTAAAAGCTTTTATTATATGATATACAATGTCTGCTATAAGATTTTTTCCTTCAAAGTCATCCGGAAGATTAACTTGTCTTCCTTTAATCAAATTTTGAAGTTCAATAAATATATTGAATTCTTTAGGAATAAAATCAAATAGCGTATTTACTATTTTTAAAAATTCATTGACATTTTCTTTTAAGGTTAATATTCCTGAAATAGAACAGCAAACTACAACTTCTTCTATCAAATAAATAAATTCATTTTTGTATTGCTCATCTTGCCCGATATTATTTATTTTTTTTGAATCAAGTACATTTAATACATTATATCCGACATTTATACATTCATTATACTTTCCAAGATTAAACAATATTTTTATATGCAATAAAGAAACTAAAAGATAGTTATAATCAAAATTTTTGCTGTCAGGATTTATAGATGCATTTTCCATAGAAGACAAAATTTTATGAGTCAAATTCTGAGCAAGCAAATATTCTCCGTGCAAGCAAGAACCTTGGATCATTTTTATGCAAAATTGATTAAATTTTAAAGTATCAACGCTATTTCGCAGACTATTAAGCGTTTGTTCTGCTATATTACGACTTTGTTCAGGATTGTAATCAAGCATATTTGCACAAATATTTTCATAAAGCGACATCTTATATTTGGCAAGTTCTTCTGCACTCCAATTTTGCGCATATTTATCCAATGCTTCAAGTATTTTTTGAGAACAATTTATGTATGATGAAAAATCGCCCATAGAAAGATTTATATTTGCAAGTTTTTCCCATTCATAAATTACATCTTCATGTTTAGAAATAATTTCATTTAAAAAGGCCTTAACAGGACTTGCATTATTTTGTAAAAAGACTTTTTCAAATAATTCGTTTACAATTTCTTCTAAATCACTTTGCGATATAATTGCAAGTAAATTCGGTTTTAAAAGATTGTAATTAGAAAAATAAATGCAATTATTATAAATATATAAAAAACCTCTGTTATACAATTCTTCTGCAATATTGCGCCAATTTTCAAATCCGAAAGTTTCGGCTGTTTTAACATCTACTCTTGTTCCTAAAAGAACACACATTACCAAAAATTTAATTGTATTTTTATCTTTAATAAGATTTAAACGACGTTGAATCATTCTTCCGACTCCGGACGGAATAATTGCCGTTTTCGGATTTACCATTTTCAACGAATTATCTTTAATTGTATAGATTCCTAATTCCATAAGATACTGAATTGCGAAATCTAAAAATAAAATACTGCCTTTATCATATTTTTCTATACGCTGAAAGTAAAAATCTTTTATTACATTTTTATAAAAATCATAATCTTCAGAAATTATATTTTCAAATTTCGCAGGAATTAAGGTAATTTCCGTATAATATGACATTGAAATTAAAAAGTGCGCTTGCTGATGAAGCGAAAATTCTTTATCACAAGATATTAAATAACTCACATTCAAATCATCAAAATGCTCAAATAATTGTTTTAAAATAAACAACGAAGATTCATCTATTTTTTCAAAGTTTTCAATATAAATCAATGTATTTCCTATTGCATTAAACAAATCAAGAAATACCTGAAAATACCTGCTTCTTGTTTCATAAATATCTTCCATATCTCTTTGTGTAAGATTTATTAAATCTTCTACAAGTTCGGAAGAATTAGTATTCTCAAACATTGAAAAATCGTTTTGATCTGCCAATTTTTGAGATACACAATATTCAAAAATCGTAGAAATTAAATCTCTAAAAAACGAATATGGTGTATATTTCATGTCATCATAACAAGTAATTGGGATAATATTTTGATAATGTTCCAAATTATTTACTTCAGAAAGTAATTTAATCGTATAAGGTTGATAAATATCAGCCCCTTTAATAACCGTTATGCCTTTAGGATTATTGGTCAAAACTTCTTTTACTTTATCTAAAATAACAATATTTTCTATTGAAAAGAAATTGCAATTAACCTCATCGAAGTTTATGAGTTCCATATTATACAAATCTTCTTCTTCAATTTTTTCACTATTAAGATTTTTAGCAATTTCTTGTTGGTTATTTATGGCATTTTTTACAAAATTCGGAATCTCATCGGTTTCTTCCGGTTTAATTGAATCTTCTCCAATATACTCATCAATTTTTATAAAATCTTTTATATTAATTTCATAAAAACGCTTCATCACCCCATTAACCGGAGCACTTTCAAGTCCTTCTAATTTGTAATTAAGATTGTAAGCCTCATAAAAATCATCGTCAGTAATAACTTGAACCGAATCAAGCGCGCGGGTTGCAATTTCTTTTCCTTGGCTTAGCATATTAGCTCTAAACCCTGTATTTAAATCATTCGGATCAGAATCAACATTTGTTTTTAAAATTGTTATATTGCATTTTAAAACAGAACCAACTCTGTTTAGAAGTTTTACATTCAAACGAGTGAATAAATTTGCCAATTCTATTGAAGCATTGATCGCATCATTAGCAGATGATGAAAAAGTGTATGTCCTGTTGAACCTTATTACATAAATATCTTGAGGAATTACCTGCCGTCTCAAACCGTGTGAATGCACAAATTTCACAATCATACGATCAAAATTACTACGAAATTTATTAAATAATTTATTAGAACCCAGTTTAGCTTTAATGATGTCACTATTTGGAAATTCTATTTTTATAACAGCAAATTCATCCGTCAAAGATTCTCCTTGAATAGCACTTATTGCTGTAGGATATCCGCATTTTGTACAATGTTTGTCACGTGACAAATTTATTTTGCCGCATTTTATACATTTTGACGCTAAAATTTCACCGCAAGTTTTGCAAATGTTTTTAGTATTAATCGTTTTACAATTTGGACAAACAATTTTCAATACTTTTTTGCAATTTGGACAAACCAGCGTATTTTTATTTATTTCAGCTCCACATTTTGGACATTCCATAAATGAAATGTTAACATATATGCAATTTTTTGAACTGGTTTAAACAGATGATATTATTACAAAAATGATTTTATTTCGATATTATGTTAATATTGAAATTACTAAGGAGAACCCTGTGAGTATTATAACTGACGATAATGATTTTGAAAAACAAACCGTTCAAAAGAAAAATCCTATTGTAAAGCCTGATATCGAAGAAACCGATAAAACTTTTGAAAATAATATCAGACCTAAAAATTTTGATTCTTATATAGGTCAGTCAGCATTAAAAGATACGCTTAAAATAACAATTCAAGCGGCACAAAAACGTGAAAAACCGTTAGATCACCTGCTTTTTTACGGGCCGCCCGGGTTGGGTAAAACTACACTTGCTGGCGTCATAGCTAACGAAATGGGAGTTCCGATTAAAATAACCTCTGCTCCTGCTTTAGAACGTCCTAGAGATATTATTGGAATTTTGATGTCACTTGAAGAAGGTGAAATTTTATTTATCGACGAAATTCATCGACTCAACAAGGTTGCGGAAGAAATTTTATATCCTGCTATGGAAGATTTTTATCTTGATATGACAACAGGTAAAAGTCAAACTGTTAAAACTCTGCGCGTTCCGTTGCCAAAATTTACATTGATAGGCGCTACAACAAAGGCAGGCGAACTTTCAGGGCCTTTGCGCGACAGATTTGGAATAATTCACAGACTTGAATTTTATAACGAAAAAGAATTATCTCAAGTAATAAAAAGAACAGCAGATATTCTTGAAATTAAAATAGATGATGAAGGCGCAAACGTAATTGCAAGACGTTCAAGAGGCACTCCAAGAATTGCAAACCGTTTGATTAAAAGAGTTAGTGACTACGCTCTTGTCAAATATGACGGCAAAGTTACACGTGATGTAGCAAATCAAGCACTTGATATTTTAAAAATAGACGAATTCGGACTTGATACTACAGACAGAAATTTGTTAAAACTTATTATCGAAAAATATGACGGCGGCCCTGTCGGAATAGAAACAATTGCCGCTGCAATAGGAGAAGATGCGCGTACATTAGAAGATGTTTGCGAACCGTTTTTGCTTCAATGCGGATTACTTCAACGCACACCTCGTGGTCGTAAAGTTTCCCCCGAAACATATAGACACCTTGGCTATAAAATTAAAAACTCATCCGACCAACAAACACTATTTTAAACTAAACTTGCAGTACGCGAGCAATTCGCAATAATCGCTCTTTGTCACTTTGTTCAAGGGTATCAAAAATTTCTAAAAGATTTTCGCGTAAATTTGTATTTTTATGTTCATAAAAAAAGAAATCTTGAAGCGAAATGCCGAGTCTTTGCGCTATTTTTTCAAGATTTGATAGCAAAGGATAATTTTTCCCGGATTCAATTTTACTGATAGATTGAGGTTCAATACCAGCAATTTCGGCCATTTTATCTTGCGTATAGCCAAATTTCTTCCTTATTTCCTTAAATCTTTTACCAAAAATTTCTTTATTATCCATAATCCCTCTTAATAAATCTATCAATTCATACCTAATCGGAAAATGTATTTGTAGGTTATATACTTGTAATTTTGAACGTATAAGTGTATAATATTATTGTTGAAGTATAAAAAGGAGGATTTTTGAACGTATGAATAGAAGAAAATTAGTCTTCACACTCGCAGAAGGTGCTACGCACAGGGGTAAATTATTCTCCTCCCTTATGAGGGAGGAGGAAGAGGTGGGTGCCGGTTATAAAAAGGCAGCCTTCACCTTAGCCGAAGTCCTAATCACCCTCGCAATCATCGGCGTAGTTGCAGCGATGACAATACCAACATTGATTGCAAAGATTAACAGTATCGTCACAGACAATCAACAAAAAGTATTCAATG
>CAYVSD010000071.1:0-8466 GCA_964453315.1 uncultured Muribaculaceae bacterium
GGGTTTCAGACTGATTAAATAATTCTAAATCTTGCATCTGTTCCTCGCTTTCCTTTATTTTTTCATGTAATTACCAAAGTTATTTATTCATAACTCCTATTTATTATTATAAGATATTTTTGAAAAATTACAACCCTATTATAAACTTATCGTATTATCGCCTTATCGCCCTAAAAAAAAGACCTCCGTCGAGGTCAGGTTGGTTATTTTTTTGGTTATGTTATAGTATTATGTCAGTTATTTTAACTGTATAGGTTATTGTTTTTATCTTACATTCTTTTTAATTCCCCTCAAAATTTTCTTTTGCGCATCCGGCCTGAATTGTTTACAATTCTTTACGATTACGGCCGGTTTTAAGGCTATCATATTAATATGTTTGACAAAATTAAGCGCTTCGTACTCTCAAAAATTCTACACAAGCACTACCTGCGCACAGGAAAATGCAAAGGCTGCGGAGAATGCTGTACACACATCTATGTCAAGCACTTTAAACACGTTCTAAAAGACGAAAACGAGTTTAAAAAATTACAATACTTATTCAAATTTTATTCCGATTTAGAAATTATAGGCAAAGACGATCTCGGGCTGATTTTCAAATGCACAAATTTAGACGAAAAAACAAAACGCTGTAAAATCCATTTTTGGCGCCCTGCTATTTGCCGCCGCTATCCGCAAGAAGAATTATTTACCATGGGCGGAACCCTCTCCCAAAACTGCGGATACAAAATGGAACCAATTATACCTTTCAAAGATATTTTAAAAAAAGAACAGCGAAAAACTAAACCTTCTGCCAATGTAATCTTTAAAAAATAATTTTATACTTACAAAAAAGGAGTATAAAATGAAAAAGATTTTAATATTAGTTGTAATTGTATTGTTATTAGCCGCCGCAAATACTTTTGCCGCATGCCCGCTAAAAGGCCTCCAAACAGGCGCCGCGTGTTCCGCCAATCCTGCGAATTTAGATATTAAACCCGACAAGCCAAGCAATACAAATCAATCTATCCCAAATCCGAACAAAAATATGTTTGCTCCCCCGCAAGAAAAGCCGCAAACCGTTCGCGATTTAGGTTCCACAACTCCTGTTGAAAACAATACACAAGCAGGACCCTACAACTCAAATTGTCAATTTGGAGTTTGCCCGCCCAAAATTAACAACCATCAATTTGATAAATAAACCAATTGGGCAAAAAATGCCCAATTGATATTTTATCTTTCACAAATCGTCCTTGCTACATAAACACCTGAAGCGGAAGCCTGCAGCAAACCTCTTGTTACACCTGCGCCGTCGCCTATAGTAAACAAATTCTTAACGCCTTCTGTTTCAAGCTCATTAGTAAGTTTCACTCTTGCTGAATAGAATTTAACCTCTATACCATACAACAAAGTATATCTTGATGCCGTTCCAGGACATAATTTATCCAAGGCTTTGAGCATTTCTATAATACTTGTCATTTGTCTATACGGAATTACAAGGCTTAAATCACCCGGAGTTGCACAAGTAAGTGTAGGCGTAATTACGCTTGATCTAATTCTTTCCGGAGTAGAACGTCTGCCGTCTAACAAATCACCGAATCTTTGTACCAAAATTCCACCGCCAAGCATATTAGCTAATCTCGCAATATGCTGACCGTATTGAATAGGCTCTTTGAACGGTTCAGTAAATTTTTCACTTACCAAAAGCGCGAAATTTGTATTCGGTGTTTTGTAATTTGCATAACTGTGACCGTTAACCGTCGCAATTCCCGAATAATTTTCCTGTACAACTTCTCCATTCGGATTCATACAAAATGTACGAACTTCATCCCCAAATGTCGGCGAATGATAAATCAATTTTGATTCATAAAGTTTTGATGTTAACGGCTCAAAAACAGGAGCAGGAAGTTCAACCCTGACACCAACGTCAACGGCGTTATTAACCATACCGATTTTATGCTTTGCAAATTCCTGAGTAAGCCAATCTGCTCCTTCTCTACCCGGAGCAATAATTGTATACTCAGCAGAAATTACATCGCCATTATCTAACTCAATACCTTTTACCTGTTCACATTCAACAATCAAAGATTTTGCGCAAACATTATTTAAAATAGTAATTCTCTCATCTAAATAATCCTGCATATTTTTTAATACGTCTAAGCTTCTTTCTGTACCCAAATGTCTGACAGGAGAATGCACAAGTTTCAATTCTGCCAATACAGCCTGATGTTCAAGTTCCTCAAAAACTTTCATATCAGTTCCGAAAACTTCATCTGTTGCACCATATTTCAAATATAAATCATCAGCATATCTTATTAAATCTTCAGCCTGCTTTCTTGTCATATATTCAGCCAAATGACCGCCAACATCAGGAGTAAGCGTAAGTTTACCGTCAGAAAAAGCTCCTGCTCCACCCCAACCGCAAAGCAAACCGCATTTTTTACAATTTACGCATTTTGGAGAACCCTGACGCAAAGGACATTTCCTTGTTTCTATCCTTTGACCTTTTTCAATTAAAACCACTTTCCATTCCGGTTTTAATTTCATAATTTCTAGAGCCGCAAAAATTCCTGCCGGCCCCGCACCTATTATCGCAACATTATACATTATTTCATCTCCCTAATTTATCTCAAGCCAATTTAGCCTAACCCAAAATTAATCGAATTTCAATAATTTGTAATTTTAAAGTTATTTATTGTTACATAATTATTTATACCTTTACTATTTCAGCTTTTAATGATAATATACTTAAGGTTATAAGAGAGTTTAACGTGAAAAGAAATTTTTTAGAAAAGTTTTTAGAAAAAATATCCGATTTTCCTGTATGGATAAAAGAAATTTTATATTTTAATCTGTCAAAAGATATAGATCCTAATAATAATTTAAGTTACATATTTGCGACATATAAACCCGCATTAACTTACAAAGGAAAATGTGAGCTTGATTATAAAAAATCTAATTTTGACACAAACATATATAATATCCTTGAATATTGCGATAAAAATGCAAGTATTTCAGAAATAGCCATAAACACTTATATGTCTATGGAAGAAATAGCCGGATACTTCATACTGGGAGTAGATGAAGGATATATACAGCTTCCTGACAATTCTCAAATTCTCAATATTGCGGGACTTCTAGCAGGTAAATTCAAAATGGGAGAATACTTTGTCCAAGACGGTTCAATATCGCAAGAACAACTCGGTTCGGTTATTGAACAAAAAACCAAAGAAAATAAAAAATTCGGACAAATACTTGTAGATATGGGGCTAATCTCTCAAACACATCTTGATAAAATCCTTTTAATAAAAGACGAAGCTAAAAAAAGATTTATTCTTGATCATAACGAAATTCCAAAAATTAAAGAAGAGTATTCTAAAAAAACAGATGAATACGAAAAACAAATCGAAATTCTGAAAAATGAAAATGAACAATTAAGAAAACAATTAAGACAACTTTTAATAATGGTGAAAAAAAATGTTTAATTACATTGATATGAATGCCGAAAAACTTGTAAAATTTATAAGAAACGGACTTGTAGAACAAGAGCATTACGGATATATCGTAAGAGCAGATAAAACAAGAGTGATAGAACGCGCCGGCGAAGACAGAAATTACCCGTTTTATCTGAGATCATGCGCCAAACCTTTACAAGCAGCGTTAATAATAGATTACGGACTTGATAAAGAATTTAATATGAGCGAAGAAGAAATCGCTATTTGCTGCGCTTCTCACGCAGGCGAAAAAGTACACGTCGACATTGTAAAAAATTTATTAAAGAAATTCGGCTTTTCACAAAAAGACCTAAAATGTCACGATCACGAGCCTATTTCTTACAGCGCGAGAGTTGAAATATTAAAAACAAATACAAAAGCCAATGTAATTCACAACAATTGTTCTGGCAAACACACAATGATGCTTGGTTTATGCAAACTTAAAGGCTGGGATACAAAAAACTATGATGATATAAACCACCCGCTGCAGCAAGAAATTAAACGAAAAATTTATGAGCTCTGCGCAGTAAATCAAGATTATCCGATAACTAAAGACGGATGCGGAGTTCCAGTGCCTTCAATGCCTTTGGCAAATATAGTGAAAGGGTATTTAAATCTATTTACCGACCCTAAATATGAAAAAATTAAAAACGCGTTTTTAAATCATCCGTACATAATCGGTGGAGAAAACAGAACCGATACAAAAATTATATCGGAAGGAGAAAGAAAACTTATTGCAAAAGTCGGCGCAGGCGGTCTTTGTGTAGTTGTAAATACCGAACTGGAAGAAGGTTTTATAATAAAAATTTGTGATTCAAATATGGAAGCTCGCGAAATTGCAGCCATTGATTTAATTAATAATCTCCATTGGGGACATATAGAAATTTCACACGAAATAAAAACTCTGCATTCAGATATAGTCGGCGAAATCAAAACATTAATATAATAAAAAAAGACCTTCTTTAAAAGTAGGTCTTTTTTATAATTTATTTTGCAAACCGCTTAATTAAATAGTACCTGCAGGTTTTTTCTGAGCTGTAGCACCCGGAATTGATTGCCAATTAGCAGCCATAATTTTCTTGAATGATTTTAAAGCTGTATCTTCAAGTTCACCTAATTCTTCAGCTTCCATAATCAATTCTCTTAAAGGCATTAAAGCTCTTTGATCTCTCAAAACGCCTAATGCAGCAGCTGCACCTGCTCTAACAAGTTCATTTTCAGAGCGATTTTTCATAACATCAATTAACGCAGGAACCGCCTTAACATCATTTAATTTACCCAACGAAGTTACTGCATAAATTCTAACGTTAACCCATTCGTCATAAAGCATATTAATAACTTTATCAACCGCTTTTTTATTACCAATTTCGCCCAAAGCTCTTGTTGCATCACATCTTACGTTAACTTTTTCGTGATCTAACGATTCCATTAACGCATCTGTTGCAACATCACCAATTTCGATTAAAGCATCTGTTGCAGTGATACAAACTTGTGGGTTTTCATCATTTAAAGCTTCTACTAAAGGTTCAACAACAACAGCGCCGCCCAAACGCCCCAAAGCTCTTGCTGCACGAACTCTAACGTCAACATTTCTATCTTCACGCAAAGATTCGATTAAGTGTAAAGTCGCTTTTGAATCGCCCAATTCACCTAATGCTCTTGCTGCATACAAACGAACAGAGCCGTTTTTGTCATTTTTTAATACATCAATTAATGGCTCAACTGCTTTTGAATCGCCCAATTCGCCTAAAACACGAGCTGCATTGTATCTGACTTTTTCAGAATTACTTGTTCTTAAGTCATTTAACAATTCATCAAATGTTTTTTTAACTTGTTTCTTTTTACCACTGTTCACACTAATTGTCATTATTTTCCTCCGACACAACAATAAATATTCACACTACCTATGTTTTAATAAAGTTTTTGCTGCGAATATTATTGCCTTTTTTGTATTATTTTTGTTAACTTTTTTTACAATTCATATTTTGAGAAATCTATTTGTCTTTCACTAAAAGGATTTTGACTGTCAGCTATTTATAAAGGGTAATCCTGACACTTAATCATTCAGTAATTTTATTTTAACATATTTTTCAAATGTTTTCATCAATTATATAAATTATTTTACAATTTTCTGTAATTGTTTTTATAAAAATACTTATAATTCAAATATTAACATAAATTTGTTTTAACAAAAGTTAACATTATATTACTCACATAAGAGAGTAATGATAAATTCCGTTCCAACACCTAATTCACTATTTACGCGTATTTGACCGTTATGTTTATCAATAATTTTTTGACTTATAGCAAGCCCTAATCCGGTGCCAACTCCTACACCTTTTGTTGTATATCCGGCTGTAAAAATTTTATTCAAATTCTCTTTCGGTATGCCGCAGCCGGTATCTTTAAAACGAATTATAAGCTTATCATTTACACATTCTGTCGTAATCGTAATTTTACCCTGATTTTCGATTGATTGACACGCATTAATCAAAATATTTGTAAACACTTGATTAAGCATATTCGGATAACATTTAATCAAAGGAATTTGACCGTAATGTTTTTCAATTTCAATTTTATTTTTAGTTTCATGACGAATCAAATCAAGCGTCAAATCTATTTCTTTATTTATATCTGCCTGCTGAAGCTCAGCTTCATCAAGCCGAACAAACTTTTTAAGAGAAACAACAATTTTACTTATACGCTTGATGGCTTCGCTGTCAATATCATTTATCTGAGTAAACATTTCCTTCAAATCGGGGCTTTCGAGCTGTGAAATCAACTTAGAAAGAATTTCGTTGTTAGACTTAATAGATGCAACAGGAGTATTAATTTCGTGTGCAATTCCCGCGACAAGCTGACCTAATGAAGCCATTTTCTCAGAATTTATAAGCTGTAATTGAGTAGCTTTCAATTCATCAAGCGCCTGTTTCAAATCTTTTACGGTTTCGGCATTTTTACGGTACAATTCAGCTCTAATTATTGCGTTACCTAACTGAGAAGACACAGCATCAAGAATTTCAAGTTCTTCATTCAATTCTCGTTTCTGATAGCTCAGAAGAACAATAATTCCTATCATCTTTTGAATATGAAATACAGGTACAACAATACGTAAAACAGGTTGTTTAAAAGGTTCTGCACCAATGTACTCAACAAGAGAATAACTTATTGAAATTTCTTGTTTTTTAAGTTTTTCTGTAACGGCTTCATCAAAAGATATATTTAAATTGCGAAAATTTAAACCCTCGCCGTAAGTTTCTTTAACAATAAATTTATTATCTTGAGCTTGCGCATAATATGCCCTAAAACACCCAAACATCGTTCCCAACTCATTCAGAGCGGAATTAATAATCATCGAAATATCCATAGATTCTCTTATGGTATTTGAAACTTTATTAATTAAAGCAATTTTGAAAGCTTGAGATTGAGCTTTTTGCCTTATTTCGCGCAATTCTTCATTTTCTTTTTGGAGTTCTTCCAATTTTTCTTTATATTTAAGCTGTTCTTTCTCATTTGTTTGAAGCAAAATATCCGAACTTACATCCGCAAGAAAAATAATCGTATAATCTCCGCGTTTTACAGATGTCAAATCATAATAAGAACTTTCACCCTGCATTGTAGTATAAGAAACTCGAGCAAAAAAGTTCTGTTTTGAAACAATCGCCTGAAATACGGGAGAATAAAGCTCAATATTTTCGCTATCCAAAGGACACATATCAAAATTCATCTTGTGCGCAAATTTTCTGATATTTGAAAACTGTGGAAACACACGACAAAAAGTATTGTTCTTAAAAACAACCTCCTCATATCCCTTAATTATTATAATCGGTTGAGTATACTGATTAAAAAAGTCAAACTTTTTCATAAACAAAATTATAAGACAATTATATAATTTGAGCAACTTGTAGACTTCTTGAAAATTTAATGCTAAAATATCAAAAAAACAGGAGAGAATTATGAGAGAATTGAGCAAATTTAAAGTAATAACAATTGTATTTTTATGTTTATTTATATTCACCGTAGGCGCAATTTACACAAACACTAAAGAAATGGCTGAAAATACAGTTCAATCAAGAACCGAAAACATGGATAAAAACCGCACAAGAGAAATTAATATTGAACAACGTAATGCGCGCAAGAATATGAATAACGTTCGTGATTTGAACGAAAAACTCAATGAATTAACCCAACGCGTAAATGCGATTGATGATAATAAAAATAAAATGAACTGCAAAATCCAAGGTATTCTTGGAGATAACGGACTTGAACAATTAAGTGAGGAAGCATCCATAACCGAAGCAAAAATCAACGGCAAAGAAATCGTTATGACTTGTTCATTTTAAAAGTGAAAGCAACCTTTTTACAACCCTACCCGAACTTCGCAATATTGTCATTCTGAACAGCCTTGCATACAGGCTCACACGTTCTCGCTTCGCTGCGACGGTTCGCTTTGTATTGGTTCAGAATCTTTTTAGACCCTGAAATAAATTCAGGGTGACATATTTAAAAGGGCGTCAAAACGACGCCCCATACTTGCTTTTGTCGGGTTGAAACCCGACCTATTTACTATTTACTCGGGCTATTCGAGACAAACCGCAAGCCGATCGTCGTAGTTGCCGTGGTGCATGCCGGAGTACCCCGTATTCGTGCTGAAGAAGAAACGTATATAAGCGCGACCTGTGCCGTAAGGCTGTGACGACCACAAGTCAAACCGAGACGCAGTTGATTCAATTCCTAAAGCAGTAAATACTTCAGCTTTGTTTACGTTCCAGTTTAATCCGTCTTTGTAATTGCTTGAGTTTGCGTCGCTGATTGTATTGTCGCCATAGAGCACGCGTGCTATCTTTGCTAAAGCAGCTGCATCCGGTAATTTTTTGCCTCCTTGTACCTTGTCACAATAATCAACTGCTAATTGCCAATAATCTTTTCCTCCTGAATATGTTGGCATGGTATAGCTTGGGTCTTTTTCTTGAATAAGTGGAAGCATGGCAGAGTT
>CAYVSD010000072.1:0-8440 GCA_964453315.1 uncultured Muribaculaceae bacterium
GGCTTAAAACAAAGGCTTTCAATGGCGGCAGCATTAATTCATAATCCTCCTGTTTTGTTTTTAGATGAACCCACCTCAGGTGTTGATGTTTTGACAAGACGTGATTTTTGGAATCATATAACATCATTAGCTAAAAAAGGTGTAACAATAATGGTTACAACTCATTTTATGGATGAGGCAGAATATTGCGACAGGATTAGTCTTTTTTACAAGGGCGAAACTATTGCCGTAGGAACACCAACAGAGCTCAAAATGAGAGCTGCAAAACAGGCTGACACCTCTCCCCAACCCTCTCCTAAAGGAGAGGGAGAATTACCTTCTATGGAAACAGCATTTATAAACTTAATTAAGGAGTCCGAAAAATGAAAATCTTATTAGCCTTAATTAAAAAAGAAATAAAACAGATATTAAGAGATCCATCAAGTATTATTATTGCTTTTATTCTGCCAATTATATCGATTACGATTTATATGTACGGAATAAATCTCGATTCCGTAAAAATTACGCTTGGAATTAAAAATGACGATAATTCGCCTGAAGTTGCAACATTAGTCAAATCTTTCGGACACAGTAAATACGTTAATTCAATAAATTTTGATAATATGGAAGATATTAAAACGGCTGTTTTAAGTTCGAAAATTAAAGGGGCGGTTGTAATTCCAAATGATTTTTCGACCAAATTATCAAGAGGGCAGAAAGCAGATTTACTTGTTATAACAGACGGGAGTGAAGTTAATAGTGCAAACTATGTTCAGAGTTATGCCAATATGATTGCTAATCAATGGTTAATTACAAGTAAGTATAAAATGCATTTATCCAAACCTTTAATTAATATCGAAAACAGAACCTGGTATAATTCGGATTTAAACTCACATTATTTTATTGTTCCGGGGTCTATAGCAATCACGATGGCTTTAATCGGGATATTGCTTACGTCTCTTGTTATTGCCCGTGAGTGGGAAAGAGGAACAATGGAGGCTTTATTAAGCACAAAAGTCAGAGCAATTCATATTGTGCTTGGTAAATACATCCCTTATTTTATTTTGGGAATGTTATCAACAGCATTTAATATGTTCCTTTGTGTTTGTATATTCCAAGTGCCATTCAGAGGCAGTTATTTTATGTTTTTCCTGATTAGCGGAATTTTCTTATTTACATCACTCGGTATTGGTTTAATGATTTCAACTGCCTTAAAAAATCAATTTATGGCGAGTATGGTATCGATAAGTTTAGGATTTATGCCTGCTCTGATGCTATCAGGGTTAATGTTTCCGATAAATTCAATGCCTGTATTTTTCCAATACTTAACTATGATAATTCCGCCAAGATATTATATTTCATTTATTGAAAGTGAATTTATGGCAGGCGGGGTAAATGAAATAAGGCTGGCCAATGCTTTTTATTTAACAGTATTAGGATTGCTTCTATTTGCAGGAGTTTATAAGAAAACACAAATGAGGCTGGAAACTAAAAAATAAATACCTTCCCTGGACGGGGAAGGTAAGGATGGGGTGGGGGTAAATATAATAAGTAATAAAATTAGGAAATGCTTAATGAAAGAACAAATAGAAAAATCAAGACAATTAAGAAAAAATATGACTCCTCAAGAAAGAAAATTGTGGTACATAATAAGAAATAGACAGTTCTATGGATATAGATTTCGCAGACAATTTCCTATTGGACAATATATAGTTGACTTTATATGCAGAGAAAAGAAAATAATCATAGAAATCGATGGTGGACAACATAATGAAATTAAAAATATTCTGTATGATAATAAACGAACTGAATATTTAATATCAGAAGGATATAAAGTATTAAGATTTTGGAATAATGATATAGATAAAAATATTGATGGAGTATATGAGAAGTTGAAAGAGGTTTTTGAGATTGGGGAAAATATCACCCCACCCAAACCCTCCCCATCCAGGGAGGGAGTACAATGATTAGAGATTTTTTACGCAGAGTTGCGGCACTCATAAAAAAAGAATTTATAACCATTTGGAATGATCCGAAATCTCGTGCCATTATTATTATGATGCCGTTGATGCAGCTTTTTGTGTTTTCAAATGCAGTAACAATGGAAGTTAGAAACATTGATACAGTTGTTTTAGATCGCTGCCAAAGCGTTGAAAGTAGAGAATTACTTTCAAGGTTTGAAAATTCATCAAGGTTTAGAAAATTCTATTATGTTGATAATGAAAAAGAATTTCGCCAATATCTTGATACTCAAAAAACTCAACTCGGAATAAATATTCCTAATGATTTTGCAAGGAGGATAAAGTCTAAAACGGGTGCAAATGTTCAGATAATATCCGATGGCAGACAGACAAATTCGGCTGCAATAGGTTCAGGATATGCATCACAAATAATAAATTTATATAACGCAGAACTTACAGGCAACAAGAACTCCGGATTGGATATAACCGTAAGAAACTGGTTTAATCCCAATCTTGAATACAAATGGTATATTTTGACAATTATTGTTGCAATGCTTTCCCTTGTAACAACTTTGATTTTGACATCTTTATCGATTGCCAGAGAAAGAGAACTCGGCACATTTGACCAGCTTATTGTCAGTCCTCTTTCATCATTTGAAATATTACTCGGTAAATCAATTCCGCCGCTTGTAATTGCAATGACTTTAACAATGGTCATGATTGGAATAGTTATTGTATTTTTCCATGTTCCTTTTGTAGGTTCGATAGTTTTATTTTTTGTTTCAATATTGATATCGCTTTTAGCGATAGTTGGTGTCGGACTTTATATTTCATCAATTTGTAATACGCAGCAGCAGGCAATTTTATCTGTTATGACATTTATGATGCCTGCGGTTTTGCTTTCGGGATTTATTTCACCTATTGAAGATATGCCGCTTTGTTTGCAGTATTTAACATACTTAAATCCTGTTAGGTTCTTTATGGTTCTATCGCGCGGAATAATATTAAAAGGTATGGGAATAAGTGATGTAATTGTAAACATAATTCCACTACTTATAATAGCTTTGATAACTCTGACACTTGCAAGCAGAACATTTAAAAGAAAATTGGGATAAATATTTCATCTAATAAAAATTTTTCCCAAATTAAATGCTTTTTCGAGTTCTATCGGGAGTTGTTCTTCTTTTCGTTTTTGTTTATGTTCTTTATCAAAACATTCGCAAACATACTTGTCGTAATTAGCAAATTGACAAGTGTCATAAGCAAATATCTTTTCGGGTTTTGAAAATACAAGTTCAACAAACCATTCAAAACGATTTAGAGTCGGAGCATATAATTCGCTGCAAGTTTTTTCATCAACATTCATCGTATATATAATCGCTGTTTTTAATTTTTTTGGTGCAATAGACGGGAAACCTTCTTTATATTCAAAAAACGGGAACAAAAGTCTTTCAACACAACTTTTCATAACCCCTGTAATATCGCCGTAATAAATTGGTGTTGCAAAAACCACACCATCACTTTGTGCAATTTTATCTAAAATAGGGGTTAAACCGTCAGGGTATGCACATCTTCCAAAGTTCTTTCCGTCTTTTAATTTGCAGGCAAAGCAGCTTCTGCAGCCTTTAAAATCTATATCATAAAGGTTTATAATTTCGGCATCATTGCCTGATTCTTTAATACCGTTTGCAAAACTTTCACACATCTTGTATGTGTTCCAATTCTTTCTTGGAGAACCATTTAATATAATAACTTTTTTCATTTATTCCTCCTTTAATTAATTTAAATATATATTTAATATTTTTATAATTCAATAATTTCCAAATCGTCAGGAATGTATAGATTACCCCTATAGTATTTAGAACCTTCTTCTGTATATAATTCCTTTCGATTTTTTATATTCTTATCTTCGGTGTGGTATAGAATAAGGTTTTTAATATTTAAGCTTTGTGCTAATTCGCAAGCATCTTTGACTGTTGAATGATGTTTTTCATAAGGACCAAAAATATCTCTTTCAGAATACAAACAAAAAGCCTCGTGCATAAGCCAATCTGAGTTCATTGCATATTTTTTACATTCGTCAGTCAACGGTTCATCCCCGCAGCAAGTTAGTTTTTCCCCGTTTCCTATATCCATACAAAATCCAAATTGTTTTGCTTTTTTAGATTTAATATCAAAAAATGTTGTTTTGTGTCTGATTATATCTAATGTTTCTCCGTCGGTAACTTCAACTAAATGAAGCCTTTTATCAATAAAATCGGATTCTTTTTTGCGCAAAAGGTTTTTTGCCATATCTCTAATTAAATCCAAGACTTCTTTATGAGAATAAATATACGCATTTCCCTCATAATCACCATGGGCAATAAATTGACATATCATTCTGACTATCCAAATAACACCTAAAAGGTGGTCGATATGTTTATGAGTTACAAAAATCTGATGAATATTCATCCAATTATAGCCGGCTGATTTTATCTGATGAAGAATAGTGTTTCCGCCACCGCCATCAACCAAAAATGTTTGACCATTTTCATCTAATAAAAAACAAGTGTTATAACAATCTGTAACAAGCGCATTTCCTGTCCCAAGCATTGTAAGTTTCATTATGTGTCCTTATGCAATTACTCTAACCACATTTATTATAATATAAAAAGTTTATTGAATTATCAGAGAGATTTGAACAAATTATCAGACAGTTTTGAATAATTTCCGACTTAATGACTCACAAAATTGAACATGTCTCATTTTATGTCAAAGTTGTCTAATTTTAACTGTCTCTTTATAAATTTTGTATTTTTTGAAAGAACGTTGCCGAAAATCTCAAACTGTCTGTCCGGTTGTCTCAAACTAAGTGTCCTTTTACATTTACAGGTGAAATAATCATGTTTTTTATAAAACACATAATTTATTAATTTAATACTATCCGCATAAATGTAAATAAATGTAAACATTAATTTCAATGCAAGCAAATATGTAATAAATATATACTTTATATATATAAAAATAGAGAGGTGTATCAATGAGCGAAATTAGAAATACTCAAAGAGTGCGCAAAGGTGATTGTGCTTGGAATTTTGCAAAACAGCAACTAAAACGTCAAAATAAATCTGTAAAAAATGCAGATATAATAAAAGAGATGAATCGGCTTGCAAAAATAAACGGTTGTGATGATTATGAAGATTTTAACGAAAAATTTTTCTCTAATGTAGGGAAAGAAGTAAAAGTTGTTCCCGAACAAAATCAGAAACAAAAAACAGTACAAAAAACAGTACAAAAAACAAAACATAAACCTGTTCAAAAGGCAAATAAAAAACCTTCTCAAAGGCAGGTTCCAAAGGATTCGGCAAGAGCTGTTGCTCCAAAAGTTTCAACAAAAGTTGTAGCTCCAAAGGATTCAACAAGAGTCGTTGCACCAAAAGATTCAACAAAAGTTGTAGCTTCAAAAGATTCAACAAAAGTTGTAGCTCCAAAAGATTCTTCTGCCGTAAATAAAAAAACAAAATTAACTTTAGGAGATCCAAAGGAGAATAAATATAATTCTATAAAAGGTGATTCTCAAAGGATAATCGCGTATAACAGAGATAACTATACCGGCAAGTATTATGGTATTGTGGATAAAAAATCTGCTCAATTAAAGATATATGATAGGCAGGGTAATGTTGTAAAGACATTAAAGGTCTCAACCGGTAAAAATAGCGGTGATAATGTGTCTTTTGGCTATGCATCTAAAAATAAATCCAAGAAAGAAGCGGGCAGGTACACAACTCCTGGGGAGTTCACTCTTGATGAATATGCTACTTATTCAAATCGGAATTATATATCACAAAAAGATAATAAGCACAAAGTTATGGCATTAAAGGGCGATAACAGGGGCGACGAATCAGGACAAACGGCTATTCATATGGTTCCGAATAACAGAAAAGACCGAATCGGCTCCAACGGTCAATTAAACAGCGGTCGCCAATCATACGGTTGTGTTAATATGACTGAAAAAGATTATGATATAATGCATAAATATTTGGGAGAAGGTGATAAAATCTTTATTCTTCCGGAAGAGCAAGGAAACAGATTAAATCTTAAAAAGCAAAAGGATGGTTCATATAAATTTGAACAAGCGCATCATAAAGAAGATAAACGAGCTTATTCAAAAGAAGTTGCATCTACAGTAAAATATGATGTCAGAAAAGATAAAAATCCAAGGTTGATTGCTGCAAGAAAGGCTGCTCAAGAACGCCAGCTTGCCCAACAAAAGGCAGAACAAGAAACGAAATGGTATAATCCAATGACTTGGTTTTCATAATTTAATAAATTGTAAGAGTATAAAATATGGGTGATTTCGAAACAAAATATAAAAATTATCAAAAATCTAATCCTTCATTTCTTCAGTTTAATTATAATAAACCGAAAGATGTTGGGTTTATAAAAAATGCGATATTATCCATTTTTGACAGAAAAGATAATAAAGGTAAAAGATTAGTAAGTAGGGTAGACTTCAGTCTACCGACATATTTTGGTTGACTAAAGTCAACCCTACTTATTGGTGCAAATATGTGCAAATATGGTGCAAAAAAGTGGACATTTTTGTTACTAAAATCGGACATTTCGGATATTTTAACTCAACCGACTTCCGACCTCACAAAATCGCTAAAACTTACTAAACTTGACACTTTTGCCGAATTAAAATATTTACCCCTTCCGACCAAATGTCCTGTTAAAAGGTACTTAAGGGTAATGCCGAATTAAAGTGTCCCTACTCTTGTGATATGACAATTTCTAATCAAACAATGACAAACATTTGTCTTTAATATCAAGAGCAATGTCACGCGCTTGTTTTTCTTTTATTCCGATATTTTTAGCTACTGCTAAAATATCATCTAAACTTGGATTTTTACCTTCCCCGTTTATTGTAGTTGCGTGTTCTCCATTGAATGATGAACTGTAAGTTAAATCATACGCAGGGGACAGGTGCCATTCTTTTTGACTTTCATCATACAAAAACGAGAAATTCTTTGAATGATCATCTCTGTTGTGCGCAAAAACATTAAAGCACATTAACCTGTATAATTGCTCAATATCCTGATAATTTTTCGTTAATTCGAGAGTCAATTTCATCAAAATATTGTAATCAAGATTCGGCAGACGATGACTTGTTTCTAACAATCCGCTAACTGATACCATATGAACTTTTTTGCCGTTTTCTCTATCGAATCGTTTAATTCCAAAATATCCTGAACAGATTTTAGAATCGAAAAGTTTTGTTTCACTCATTTTTATCCCACAATCTTTTGCAACAAGTGAATATTTGTATTCCTGTTCGCCTATATTTTTCGGATCCTGCGAGGATGGGAATTTAATTATCCAATCTTTCCCATTTATTTTTGTCAAAATTTTTGGTCTTGCACCGCCTGATGAACCGCCGAGTTTAAAAAGTTCATCCAAGTTATCAGAGCTTTGTGACTCTAATATTTTTGAACATTCTTGCGCAAGCTTGTCATAATCAGACTCTTGGTTAGGTGTTTCAAACTTATGCTCAGGTTGATAAGTTAAAGCCCCCATCCCACTTTCTTGCACAACTGCAAGACGGTTTAAATTATCAATTTCACTTGGGTTAATCTTGTTTTTGAGTAGAAGGCGGTCAACTAATAACCTTCCCCAACCGTCAGGCAAACTATCGTTAAACACTCCAAATAGCCCGTCAAACGGCTCAAAATTTGGCAAATATACTTTTTTCTGTAGCGGGAGTGAGAATGGCGAAATGCTAAAACCGGTAGCAAGCCATTCTCTATCATATTCAAAAGCAACAAGCCTATCAGGAGTTTTAGCCAAAGTCCCTATTAATTTATCATTATAAAAAACTTTCAGATATTTATAATTATCCATTTTTTACCCTTTTATGATTTCATCAATTGAAGTGTAAGTTTTTTGTGTAAACAAATTTTCAAGGTCGTTATCTAAATCAAGTGCAATGGCAATTTTTATGAACGATTGCAGAGAAATTTCATACTTCGTTTCAAACCTTTTAATGCTGCCTAAGCTAACACCTGACTTTTGCGCTAAAACTTCCTGCGAAATTTTTAACTTTTTTCTGTGCTCTTTAATTTTATCTGCAAAACTTTTAGCAATTTCATTGGGAGTTTTTTGATTTAAAAATTGATTGTTCATAGACAATATATTAACTAATTTTACTAAAAATGTCAATATATAGATAATATATTATCTAATCATAAAACAACATCAAAGTTTTATTATGATGTATAATGCCTTGAAAACCGTATCAGCATTGAGTTTTGAAATTTATAAATTTACCCCTATAACTTCTCTGGACAAATTGAAAATATGTAATTGAAAATTTATGCCCCTTTTTGCCCGTTGTTTTTAGGTTTGAGGCACTTCCCCCATAATGATAACCAATATGTAATTGAAGTCCGAAATGTCCATGTCTGTAGTCGGACATTTTTATACAAATGTAGTTGAAAGTTCTGCCGAAACTTGCCCGATAT
>CAYVSD010000073.1:0-8379 GCA_964453315.1 uncultured Muribaculaceae bacterium
GAATCAACAGGTTTCTTCACAGATGCAACTAAAGCTCACGCTCACATTGATGCAGGTGCTAAGAAAGTTATTATTTCTGCTCCTGCTACTAACGAAGACAAAACTATCGTTCTTGGTGTTAACGATCATGAATATGATCCTGCTAAACACAACGTAATTTCAATGGCTTCTTGTACAACTAACTGTTTAGCTCCTGTAGCTAAAGTTATCGATGAAAAATTCGGTATCGTTAAAGGTTTGATGACAACAGTTCACTCTTATACAGGTGACCAAAGAATTTTAGACGCAGGTCATAAAGATCCTCGTCGTGCAAGAGCTGGTGCTTTGAACATTGTTCCTACTAAAACAGGTGCTGCTAAAGCTGTTGCATTAGTTTTACCTCAATTGAAGGGTAAATTGGACGGTTTCGCTATGAGAGTTCCTACTCCGGACGTATCTTTGGTTGACGTTGTATTTGAAGTATCAAAAGACGTTACTGTAGAAGAAGTTAACGCTGCATTAAAGGCAGGTGCTGACGGACACGTTCTTTGCTATACTGAAGAACCGTTAGTATCTTCTGATTATGTTGGAACTTCTCAATCTTCAACTGTTGACGCTTTATTAACTCGTGTAATGGGCGGAAACCAAGTTAAAATCATTTCTTGGTATGATAACGAAATGGGTTATTCTACAAGATTAGCTGAAACAACTTATATGGTTGCTTCTAAATTATAATTTTCTAAATTATATAAAGAAAAGAGGTTATCACTTGATAACCTCTTTTTTATATTATTTTTATTTATTTTACAATTTTGTTTAAACCGTGCGGTTTATCTACATTTTTATGTAATTTTAAAGCTGTTTCAAGAGCAATAAATTGAAGAATTACAAGTAGGCCAAATGTTTTTACTAGAGGCTTTTGACAATTTATGTCAATGTTATAAGTAGATTTTACTTGGTTTGTTTTACTTCCTATAACACATATCGGAGGGCTATAGCTTTCTTTAATTTTACTTAAATTCTTTATCGCAGTATATGTTAATTCGTTGTTTAAAATATATATTAAAACTGAGCGCTTGTTATTTAAAATTGCGACATGTCCATGCATAAATTCGCCTAAAATATAAGACATTGTATTTATATATGAAGTCTCTTTCACTTTTAGCGAAGCTTCTTTTGCCAGTGCATAAGAGCTTCCGTCTGCGGTCATTATAATATTTTTATGCTTTGACAAAAACTTTGCGAGTTGTTTAATTTTTGGTTGTAAACTTATTGCAGTTTTAATTATGTCAGGTATATCATTCAAATCCCTTACATAATCACAAACTTCAATATTTTTTATTTGCGCAAATTTAAGCACAATAAGAGTTGCACAAAGCATTTGCGAGCATAGAGATTTAGTAGCGGCAATACTTTTTTCTTCACCGGCATGGCATGCTACTTTGTAATCTGATGCATTCCAAATTGACGAATTTTCTTTGTTTGTAATGCATAATGTTCTTACCCTTGCTTCTTTTGCTTTTAAAAGCGCGCTGTTTGTATCAGTTGTTTCTCCTGATTGAGTTATAAATATATATAATAAATTATTCTCGTCAGCAATTTTTGACTTTAATAAAAATTCGCTTGAATAAACAGCACTTGCTTCAATTTGAGCTACTGTTCCAAATAAATCCGCAGCAAATCTTGCACAATGATACGATGATCCGCTTGCAACAATAATTACCCGCTCTATACCCGACGGTAAATTGATATCAATATTTCCGTCTTCTTTTACGTAAGTTTCTATTATTTTTTGAGTAATTTCAACCTGTTCACGAATTTCTGTTTCCATGCAGGTTGGTTGTTGTTTATTAAAAATCATCCTAAAAATTCTCTAACAAATTTATTAACTGTTTGCGGATTAGCACGTCCTTTTGTTTCTTTCATTACCTGACCAACAAAGAAACCTAAAAGATTTGTTTTACCATTTTTATATGCTTCAACTTGCGCTTGATTTGCATCAATTATTTTCTTAACGATTTCTTTAATCGCTCCTTCATCCGAAATTTGGCTGAGTCCTTTTCTTTCAACAATTTCTGATGCTTTTTCACCTTTTGTAATCATATCTTCAATAAGAATTTGTTTTCCGATATTGTTTGATATTGTGCCTTTTTCAATCATTGAAATAAGCTCAGCCAGATTTTCAGGTGTTAATTTAGTTTCATTAATTTCGATATGATTTTCCTTTAAATAAGCTGCAATTTCGCCTGTTAAGAAATTTACTGCCGTTTTAGGATTAGCATTGAGTTCTAAAACCCGATCAAAGAATTTTGCAAGCTCCATTTGCGATACAACAACGTTTGCATCATATTCACTTAATCCCAAACTTTGATATCTTGCGCGTTTTTGGTTTGGTAATTCAGGCATTTTAGCTCGTATTTCTTCTACCCACTCACGAGAAATTTCTAACGGCATTAAATCCGGTTCAGGGAAATAACGATAATCATTAGCATCTTCTTTTCCGCGCATTGATTTTGTTTCGCGAGTATCGTCATTCCAAAGTCTTGTTTCTTGAACAACTTTTCCGCCTTCTTCAACAAGTTCTATTTGACGATCAATTTCGTATTCCAAAGCTCTTTCTAAAGCTGAAAAACTGTTTATATTCTTAATTTCAGCTCTTGTTCCGTATTCAGTAGAACCTTTTGGCATAATCGAAATATTTGCATCACATCGCATAGAGCCTTCTTCAAGGTTTCCGTCACAAACCCCTGCATAACGTACAATGTCACGCAATTCTTCCATATATGCTCTTGCTTCTTGTGGAGAACGCATATCAGGCTCAGATACAATTTCTAATAACGGAGTGCCGGCTCTGTTCAAATCTACTAAAGAATAAATAGAACCTGCAAGACCGTTTGCACCTGCGTGAACAAGTTTACCTGCATCTTCTTCTAAGTGTGCACGCGTAATACCGATTCTTTTACCGTTTATTTCAATATGACCGTTTACACAAATAGGTTCATCATACTGAGAAATTTGATAACCTTTTGGTAAATCCGGATAAAAATATTGTTTTCTGTCGAATTTGCAGCGTGCAGGAATTTCACAATTTAACGCCAAACCGGCTAAAATACCCATATTAACAACTTCTTTATTTAAAACAGGCAATACCCCAGGCATACCTAATGTAATAGGACTTGTTAAGCTGTTTGGTTCTTCGCCGAATTTATTAGGATCCGGTGCAAATATTTTTGTATTTGTTTTCAATTGGGCGTGAACTTCTAGCCCTATGACAACTTCGTATTTATCTCTTAATTCTTGTTCTACCATTTTTCTCTCCTTGAATATTAAAATAATGTTAGCATGAAAATGAAAGACAATAAGTTAATAAGGCAATAAGACCATAAGTTCTTTACAAAAATTTATTATAAAAATTATCTGGCATATATTTCGTGTTTAGATGGTACTTTTTCCGGTTCAATATAATTATTTATGTAATCAATCGCTTCTTGCGGAGTTTGTGCGACATAAATTATATTGTTGCGCGTGTATTCATTTGCAAATCGCTCTTTTATTATTTGGTCGAAAAATTCTAATAATTTGTTGTAATAACCGTTTGTGTTTAATATAACTATTGGTTTTTTAGTATAACCAAGTTGTTTTTGAACAAACATTTCCGCAAATTCATCAAGTGTCCCAAAACCTCCTGCTAAAACAATTACCGCATCAGAAATTTCATCCATTTTTTCTTTACGATCACGCATACCCTGTGCTAAGAAAAATTCATCGCAATTGTCCGTTCTGCAACCCAAATCAACTAATCTTTGAGGCATAACACCAAAAATTTTTCCTCCGTTAGCTTTTACTGCAGAAGCGCATTCCCACATCATACCGAGTGTACTTCCGCCATATACGATGTTGTAACCATTTTTACCTATTAATGTTCCAAGTTCTTTGGCATCTTCATAATATGTTTTATCAAGATAATCACTTGCAGAACAAAATATACAAATATTTTTCACTTGTTTATTCCTAACCGTTAAATTCGCCGCCTATACGATAATAATGAGAACATGATATTCCGCTGCCTAAATCTTGGCAATCTTTTTTAAGCCTGTCAAGATCCCAACCGTCACCGAGAGCCTTTATAGCTCCGTCCTGATAGACATTTATTCCATATATATCTTCCCCCCACTTGTTTGGTGGAGTTATTCCATTTACATCAAAAAGCATAATAAATGCAGGTTGATATTTCCCTTTATTTGACAATTCCTTTATACCTACTATATGTCCGTTATCAGCAATATAAATATTTTCAAAAAAGTATTCCTCGCCTTTTTTCACTTTTTGACCATTCATATAACGTGGGTGATAATATTTTAATATTCTATCGTTTTCTTGTAACCTTAAATACGGCTCAATGAGTTTAATCATTAATTGTTCACGAATTTCAGGAGTTTTTGCGTTTTTTAAACTCTTAACAATTTCGGAATCAGCTTGAGCTGCCATTGCTGAAAACATATAATCAGTTTTATCAAAAGTTTCATTCCATTTAGAAATAAATGCGGCTTGTTTTGAAACTGTAAGCCAAGATGTCGGCAATAAAAATAAAAATGCCGCAAAAATTACAACTAATGTTATTGAATATTCAGTTTTCCAAAAATGTTTTTTCATTTAATTAATTGATGCCATATCTATACGTTTTTTTTCTTGAACGAGTTTATCATAAACCCAATCAGGAATAAAGTTTTTACCTAAAATTATTTGACCGTTGTTCGCATTTGGAGCATGGAAATCAGATCCGCCTGTTACAATCAATCCTAAATTTTCGGCCATTGTCGAAAAATATTCCATCATAGCCGGAGAATGCTTCCTGTGATAAGCTTCAATACCGCATAAACCGTAGGTCATTAATTCTTTGATAAGACCTTCAGCGATGTTTTCAAGATCATGCGGGTGAGCAATAACAGGTATACCTCCTGCATCATAGATAATTTCTACCGCATCATGAGGTGAAACAGTCTTTCTTGCGACGTAAACAGGAGAATCGTTATGAATATATTTAGAATAAGCTTCCATAACGTTAGAAGTTCCTCCGGCGCTGGTTATTGCTCTTGCAATATGAGGCCGCCCTATACTTCCTCCGGGTGCAACAAGTTTTTTAATATCGTCAAATTTAATTTTTATTCCTTCTTTTTTATTTAAAAGAGCAAGTATTTCTTTTGTTTGCTTAACCCTTGCCTGCTGCTGATTTTTTATGAGTTCTAGAAAATCTTTATTTTGAGTGTCCATAAAATATCCCAAAATATGAACTTCATTTTCTTTATATAATGTATTAACTTCAATTCCTCTAATTAACTCTATTTTATTTGTTAATTTTTTTTCTTTTATATAATTTTGAGCGACATCGTAGGCTAAAATATTATCATGATCAGTTATTGCTATCGCCCCGAGTCCTACATCAATGGCTGTATCTACAATTTTTTCGGGTGAAAATACTCCGTCTGAAAAATATGTATGAATATGTAAATCAGTCTTCATTTTCCTTTTCCTCTTTATTATTTTTACTCAATAAAATTCTTTTTATATGAAGTGCATTACCTGTTTTAATATCAATATCAACTTCTACAGCATTAATTTGAGAAATGCTGCCTTCTGCAACTTCATATCTCTCAGGAATTCCTGTTAAAAAACGGTGTAGTGAAGTTTGGTAATCCATTCCTATAACACCGTCAGATGCCCCGCAAAAACCTGCATCTGTGATATAAGCCATGTTATTAATAATACTTTCATCTGCTGTCTGAATATGTGTATGTGTGCCAAAAAATGCACTTATTCCAAGTTCAGAACAATATCTTCCAAAACATATCTTTTCTGCTGTCGCCTCAGCATGAAAATCAATTATAATAATCGGGGTTATCTCTTTTAATCTTTGAATTTCTTGTTTTACTACTTCCCAAGGGGAATCTGTCAAATTTAAAAATACTTTACCCAAAGCATTAATAACACCGATTTTAGTTCCATCAGTTAATTCGAATATTTTTGAACCTTCACCTTTGACGGTTTTAGGATAATTTATTGGTCGAACCAGCTTTTCCGCATTATCAATATAATTATATATTTCCTTTTTATCCCAAATATGGTTGCCGCAAGTCATTGCGTCAATACCATATTCTATAAAATCATTATAATTTTTTTCGGTTAGTCCAAAACCGTGAGAGGCATTTTCAATATTTGCAACAACAAAATCGTATTCATGCCGGTGATCTTGCAAGAAATCTCTTACGGCAAACCTTCCGGGTTTGCCTGCAATATCACCGAAAAATACAATTTTTATTGTGCTTTTTCCCATTTTATTTTGCCAGTTCAGTCGCTCTAAATTCTCTAACTACTGTTACTCTGATTTGTCCAGGATAATCAAGTTCATCTTCAATACGTTTTGCAACGTCGCGTGCTAATTTACCTGAAGCTAAATCATCAAACATTTCTGCCTGAACTATAATTCGAACTTCACGTCCTGCTTGAACAGCGAAAGATTGTTTTATGCCTTCATAGCTGTTAACTATTTCTTCGATTTTTTGCAAACGTTTAATATAGATTTCTAAAGTATCACGTCTTGCACCAGGTCTGCCTGCTGAAATAGCATCTGCGACTTTGACTAATACAGCTTCAATTGTGTTGGCTACAACATCATCATGGTGTGCTTCAATTGCATGAATAACCTCAGGTTTTTCACCAAAGCGTGAAGCAAGTTCAACACCTAATTGAATATGTGTACCTTCTTGTGTTTGGTCAACTGCTTTACCAATATCATGTAAAAGTCCTGCACGTTTTGCAATTTTTTCATTAGCTCCTAATTCGGCAGCAAGCATTCCTGCAATATGACCCACTTCAAGAGAGTGTTTTAAAACGTTTTGTCCATAACTTGTTCTATAATATAAGCGTCCTAATGCTTTAATTAATTCTTTATTAAGCCCCATAACGCCCATTTCTAAAGCGGCATTTTCACCTTCTGTCCAGATTTTTTTATCAATTTCTTCTTGAGCTTTTGCGACCATTTCTTCTATTCGTACAGGGTGAATACGTCCGTCTACGATAAGTTTTTCAAGCGCTACTTTTGCAATTTCACGTCTTACAGGGTCAAAACTCGATAATACAACAGCTTCCGGAGTATCATCAATTATTAAGTCAACTCCTGTCAAAGTTTCAAGAGCTCGAATGTTACGTCCTTCACGACCGATTATACGACCTTTCATTTCGTCATTTGGCAAAGCTACAACAGAAACGGTCGTTTCAACAACTTGCTCAATCATACAACGCTGCATTGTTGTTGAAAGAATTTCCTTTGCTTTTTCTAATGAAGTTTCTTTAATTTTCGCTTCATTTTCTCTTATTAATTGCATTTGCTCTTGAGCAAGATCATTTTTTAATTGTTCAAGTAATGTCTTTTTAGCTTCTTCACTTGTCATGCCTGAGATTTTTTCAAGCTCTTCGGTTTGTTTTTGGACAAGTTCTGCAAGATAATCTTCTTTTTCTAAAAGCTCGTCTTTTTTTCTTTCTACTTGCTGTTCTTTTTCGGTATACTCTTGAATTTTATTTTCAAGCATGTCTTCGCGTTTTGCAAGTTTTTGTTCTTGTCTTGCAAGTTCTTGACGACGTTCTCTTTCTTCTTCGTTTAAAGCTTCTCTGTCATTTTGCAATTCTTCTACTGCTTTAATTTTTGCTTCTTTAAAAAGAATTTTTTCTTTTTCATCTAACGCAAGTTTATCTTTTTCAAGGGAACTAAGCGTATTTTTAATTTTGTTTTTCTGAACAAAAAGCATTGCAGCCAAAACCACTACCGCAACAGCCGCAATAACCAATAACAAGGTTTGTGCTTCCATAAAGTTACTACCTTATCCTTTTCTATTTTTTTTATAATACATGCAATGCCGGATACATATATCCTATCCGACGCATCTATTCAATTGTGAGTTAAATAAATTTATTGCATATATTTTCCAAAAAATTTTATACTACATCTGAAAATATAATATCATGTTTTTTTTTATTTGTATAGTATATTTTAAAATTTTATAATGTCAGTGTTAATACCTTTAAATAAAACTGTTTTCTCTTTAGAGGTTTCACCTTTAATAATTTGTATTGAAGTTTTGGGGATTTTAAATTTTTTTGATAAAAATTCAATGAGAGCTTTGTTCGCTTTACCATCGATTGGTTGGGCGGTAATTTTTATTTTAATTTCGTTTTCGGATTTAATAATTTCATTTTTTTTCGCATTAGGCGAAATTTTTATATGCGCAATAACACCGTCTTTAGTCTCTTTTATCATAAAAAAATATTAACATAATATTTATTTTAAGCATATAACTATTAGTTATATTAAATAAATGCTCCGCAGGGTCTTTCAGACGGAGGAAC
>CAYVSD010000074.1:0-7814 GCA_964453315.1 uncultured Muribaculaceae bacterium
GACCGACAAGAGCAACTCTTGTCGGTTTTTTAGATTGGAAATCAACCGCACTTGTAGGATATGAAATTATGATGACTGAAAGCACTCAATGTATAGCTTCTGCATTAAGGAATGCAATTATAAATTTAGGTTTGATTCCAAAAGTTGTATATCAGGATAATGGAAAAGCATTTAAATCTCGTTTCTTCCAAAATGTAGACTTTGAAGAAGATTTGTTTAACGGAGTTTATGCAAACTTAAATATACATTCAGTTTTTGCGAAACCTTACAATGCAAGAGCCAAAGTAATCGAAAGATTTTTCAGAGAATTTCAGGAAGAACTTGAAAAAGGAATGCCAAGTTACATTGGAACATCAATTGAAGATAAGCCGGCTTGGTTAAAAAGAGGTGAAAAACTCCATGCGGAATGGCATAAAAAATTAACAGATAATCATATTCCGTCAGTTTCGGAAGCAAGTAAATATATTAACAGTTGGATTGAATTTCATAATAATCAACCCTGTCCGAACGATAGAACTAAAACTATCAAAGAGTGTTTAAATAGCGTTCAAAAACAAAACATTGATGTTCAAAGACTCGATGATTTGATGATGAAAACAGAAGGCAGAACAATTAATAAACATGGAATTACATTCTTAAATATGCATTACAGAAGCGAGGCAATTCTTGGTATCCGAGACAAAGTAAATATTAGATACAGTCTGTTTGATTTATCAAAAGTCAATGTTTATTCTAAAAAAGGCGAGTTTATATGTGTTGCACATAGAGTTCAAAAAGTACACCCTATGGCTCGTGTTCTTGGAACTGTAAAAGATATGGAAGAATACAAGTATCAATATGAAAAACAACAAAAAATTAAGAATAGATTAGTAAAACAAATTAAAAAAACATTTCCAAAAGAGGAACTTCAGGTTTTAGATATTGTGCCTGAACCAACACTTGAAATTGAACAATTTGAACCTGAAAAAATGGTTCGTGAACATAAATTAACCCCTCGTGAAAAACAAATGAATAAACCGATGTTTGATTCTGATTTTGAAAAATACGAGTGGTTAATGAATAACGGGTGTACCAATCCTGAAGATAGGAAATGGCTCGCAGATTATATTAGAAGTAATGAATACAACAACTTATATGGAGGTTAGTAGATGAAAACAAATGTATTTGTAAAAACAAAAAATGTAAAAGGCTTTGTAGCACTAATGTCAGAATTAGAAAATCTTCCACTAAAAATTCCCAAAATAGCTCTTGTAACAGGCGATTTTGGTCTCGGTAAATCAGAAACAATTAAATGGTGG
The DNA here is from genome assembly GCA_964453315.1 of uncultured Muribaculaceae bacterium. Classification (GTDB taxonomy): domain Bacteria; phylum Cyanobacteriota; class Vampirovibrionia; order Gastranaerophilales; family Gastranaerophilaceae; genus Zag111. The sequence goes on from CAYVSD010000074.1 coordinate 1,299, forward strand.
TCATTTAAAAATGATTGTATTTATGTAAGAGCGAATCAGGGAATGTCGAGCAGATGGCTATTATCTGAAATAGCTGATGAATTGGGCGAAGAATATTATTGGAATTCACAAGCTACATTTAATTCAATTGAGAATCATCTTTTACAAGAACCGAAGACAATTATAATTGATGAAATAGATTATTTAATCGAAAAAAATACGGTTGAAACTTTAAGAGATATTCACGATAGAACGGGTTGCCCGATGGTGCTTGTAGGTATGGCAAATGCGGACAGGAAACTTGCAAAATATCCTCATTTGGTAGACAGAATTTATAAAACATTTAAATTTGAAAAATACACAACTGAAGATATTAAATTGATTTTACAGGATTTGACTGACATAGAAATCACAGAAGCCGGACTGAATTATTTAACAACAAGAGCTGATCAGTTTCGTCAAATTGTTAAATTAATAAATAAAATAGAGAAAAAAGCACTCATAAATCAAATTGAAGTTTTAGATGAAATAACATTAAAGGAGCTATTAAATGAAAGACAAAGTATTGCGACTGTGTAAAAGACTCGATAAATTTACATTGGATGAGATTGGAACTATATCTGAATTGAATTCTGAAGTTTTACTTCCGTTATTAGAAATGTTTGTTAAAAATAAAAAACTCATCAAAAAAGGTAAGATTTATCAATATAATAAAAATGCAAGCAGTTATTTGGCTAAAAATAGACTACCTCAAAGATATCAGCACCACTCAAAGCAAGATATAGATTATATGATTAAATGCTTCTGTGCTGATGTTGAGGCTAAAAAAGTTATGTCCGTTTTTAATTTTGGAAAACATGTTGTTAATATGTTTTATCAGTCATTCCGGCAAGCACTATATCAAAAACAAAAAGATGAATTATTGCTATGGCTAAAAGTAAAACCTAAAATTCCTCAAGAGCGAGAATATATGGGAACAACGGTATATTTGTATTTATATAATAATAAATTATATGTGTTAGAAAAACCCATACGAACAAAAGAACCCAAAAAGCATACTGAAGAGGAAAGATTATTAATAAAAAATATTTATTTAAGGAGTTATAGAAAGGTTTTGAGTCGTTCATTTGCTTTTAAATTTCACTTACATCTGTGCGAAGAAATATGGAAGTATGGAAAAGACTATGACGAGCAATATACAGCGATTAATAATATCTTATTTGCTTAATATTGCGTAATAAACTTTTCCCTTTTTTTTGAAAGTGTCTTTTATTTAGTTGTCATAAATAAAAACACTATTTTTTTGGAAAATATAAGAAACGAATTTATTGCGTTTGCTGTGAGAAAGTTCTCATGAACAAAATTTTCAGGTCTTTTCAACACAAAATGGATAAATATAATTAAATTATAAAGGTTAGAAATTGCACCGAGTGGTAGGAGACAACCCACATGTGGGTTAGCTCGGCTGTGCTAAAAATAGTTCAACTCAGCAATTCTAATTTAAATTAAAAATCCGTATTGCTTGATATAGTACCTTAACACTATACAAGAGAGGAATAGAAAAATATGGAAACTTGTGCATATTGCCGAAAAGTGCTTGTTATTAAAGCAATTATGGCAATGGTTAATCTAAAATCAAGAGATATTGAAAATGAACTTCACCTATCAAAAAGCATAGTCAGCAGGCATATGCGTGGTGAAAAGAACAGACCAGAAATTGACATTTATATCATTGAACATTTATTAGGCATCAAAATTGAAGGTTACAAACTAACGAATGAAAAAATTGGTAATTGAAAAATTAAATAATCAGAATTGGATCACAGTTGAGGATGCCGCCAATTTATTATATGTCAAACCTAAAACACTAAAAGAACGATGCAGAAAAGGCGAATATAATTATCGTATTGTTCAAGAAAATAAAAAATTTATTTATATGATTCATAAAGAATCATTGCCAATAAATATTCAAGAAGAGCAGTCAAATGTTGTTTACACAAGTAATATAAATTATTCTGATGCTCCAAATTGGGCAAAAATGCAAGCAGACAAATATATTCAGATATTAAAAGGCTCCGCAGATTTAAAAGGGAAAAAATTAGAAGAATATATAAAAATTTGGAATGAAAATAATCCTGAATTAAAAACATCTTATTGTTCAATTTTACGAATGAGAAGAAGATATAAAAAGTATGGAATAAAAGGATTATTAGCTCAATATGGAAAAAGTTCTCATAAAAGAATAATCAATAATAATATATTTGATTATTTCAAAAAAATATACTTAGATCAGGGTGCTCCTTCTATATATAGTTGTTGGAAAAACACATACGGATATGCTGTTAGACATTATAATGTTGAGCTTTCAGATTTCCCAAGCTATGTGACTTTTATAAGAAGATTAAGAAGTGAAATGCCTGAACAAGCAATTTATCTTGCTCGATATGGTAAAACCGCATTTAATAAAAAATACGGAAATTATTTACAGAGAGACTATTCAACAGTTGAATGTGGCAAGGTTTGGGTATCTGACCACGCACAAATAGATGTTGCCGTATTTGATTCTGATGGAAATGTCGTATTTCCTTGGGTTACTGCTTGGAGGGATTATAAATCAGGAAAATGGTTAGGATGGCTTTTACAATGCGGAAGTCCTAATTCAGACAGAATATTTCAGGCATTTTATTATGCGGCAGAAAAGTTTGGCTTACCTGAAGATGTAATCATTGATAATGGTAAAGATTATCGATGCAAAGATTTTGCCGGAGGCAGAAAAACCGAAAAAATAAAAATTGAAAATGATACAAATAAAACATCATCAATGCTTGATGAATTAAATGTTAGTGTACATTTTGCACTACCATATAATGCTCAAACAAAACCAATAGAAAGAGATTTTCTTAAATTAAAAGAAATTTTATCTAAACATATATATGGTTATAGAGGCGGAAATGTTGTAGAAAGACCTGAACGACTTGTCAAAGAAATTAAAGCAGATAAAGTTTACGAATTTGAAAGATTTAAAACTGCTTTTAATGACTACATAATTAATATTTTAAATAAAAAACCGTCTGAAGGGAAAAATCATAAAGGTTTAAGTCCTGATGAGCTTTTTGATAAGGAATTTAAAGAAATTATTAAACCAACTCACGAGGCATTAAAGTTGTTCTGTACAAGAACATCTCGTAATTTCACTATTGCTAGAAACGGTATTAAGGATCGTCAATTAGAAATAACCTATTGGGCAGATTGGATGGTTTCACAAATGTCTGTAAAAGTTTATCTTCGCAGAGATCCAGAAAATTATAAAGAAGCGTGGGTATTTAGGTTAGATAATGATGAATTTTTAGGTAAGTGTATTGCTGTGAAAGCAGTTGCGGCATTACACGCAAATGAAGTATCGAAAGAGGAATTCAAGGATGCTTTGGCTATTAAAAAACACAGTTTAAAACTGACAAAAGCATACTTGGATAATTTAGAAATGATTCCTCTTGAAGAGCAATGTAACAACTATAAATTGGCATATGCAAAAAAAGAAAAACCAACAAAACCAAAAGTTACGATTATTGCCAATACCCCAATGGATAAAGCAATACGAAAAAATAAAGATATGGAAGCTTTTGGCAAAAACGATTTATCAATGTTTATGCCTGAAGAGAAACCAAAAGAAGATGATCTGTATTTATTTGAAACAGATTTAATTCTTGAAGATGAATTGAAAGGAGTCGCTAATGGCGGATATTAGAGATGAATTAAAAACATTGATGGAAACAAAAGGTTACACAATTAGTTATGTAGCTACCGCTATTGGTGTTGCAAAATCTACAATTAGCATGTGGATCAACGGAACATATAAAGGCGATAATTCAAAAATTGCTGATAAAGTCCACAATTTTATTCTAAGAGAAAAAGAACGTACCATCGATGAAGATTTGCCCATTGTAGATATTTCTATAATTGGATTTATCTCTGAAATTGGAAGAACTTGCCACACAAAAGGTAAAATTGGAGTTTGCGTAGGTAAAGCAGGACTTGGAAAAACTGTTGCTGTAAAAGAATATACCAAGAACTTTTTAGATGCGATTTTAATAGAAAGCGATTCAGGTTATACCGCAAAATCTTTACTTCTTGAAATCCATAAAAGACTCGGTCTTTCAGGTAAAGGCTGTGCTTACGATTTGATGAATGAAGTAGTAAATAAATTAAATAATTCAGGCAGATTATTAATAGTTGATGAAGCTGAAAATTTACCTTATAGAGCATTAGAAATTACACGCAGAATTCACGATAAAACAGGAATTGGCGTTCTGTTAGTTGGCAGAAATATTTTGTTTGAAAATTTGCGTGGTTTTAACAACCAATACGATCAACTTTATTCAAGAGTAAAATATCACAAATTACTTGATAGATTGCTTATTCAAGATGTAACAAAAATTTTAAATGCAGCAGGACAAGATCCTGATTTAGCAGAAACTTATCTTTTCTATTCCGATGGGAATACGAGAAAATTGGAACATTTAATTACTCACAGTATTAGCATTGCCAAAATTAATGGCTTTGAAAAGGTCGATTCTACTGTGATTAAACATACTTCAAAAATGCTGATGGCATAGGAGGGATTAATTATGTTAGTAGATAAAACGTTCGGTAAGCCACCATTCCGACCCGGTGAAACCGCTTTTTATGTATTCTTAATCGCTCTTGCCATCTTTATTTTTGGAGTACAAGTCGGAATTAAACATGGGCGAGCTTTAGAACTTGAGGATTTAAGCATTAAATATGGCTACCACTTCACAGATTAGAAAAATACATACACTTAAAGGTCTTCTAGGATTAGAAGATGATTTATATAGGGATATGCTGTTCTCTTTTGGAGTTTGCACTTCAAAAGACCTGACTTTTACGGAAGCGGCAGTTTTGCTTGATATTTTAGAAACTAAAGCGGTAGAGAGAAATCTTTGGAAAAAGCAACCTAAAAAATATGAAGATATGGATCGTGGGGACAAAATGGCTACCCCGCCTCAATTAAGAATGATTAAAGGGATGTGGCGAGATATTTGTTATTTCGATAATGATGAATTTGCAAATAAGTCTCTGCGGAAATTCTTAAAAACAAAATTTAAAATTGACGATATTAGATTCCTGACTAAAGCCAAAGCAAACAAAGTAATTCAGGCTATAAAAGGAATACAGAAAAATTTAAAAAAAGGTGCGGCCGCACTTTAGTATTAGTAAAAATAAATAAGGAGAAAAGAAATGATGCAAACAGAAGAAAAAACAATGGAAATGTCTATGACAATGCAAGACTCAATGAACGAATCAATGGATTCTGAAATGAATGCTACACCTAAAAAAATGAGCAACATGCCTGAGTGTGCTGTTATCGGTTTAATCAAAAATCAAATGATAGTGCTTGAAGAAGATTTAAGGGAAGCAAAATTGAGATATGCAGATGTCGCTTTGGAAAAAGAAAACTGGAGTGGAAAGTATGAAAGAGAAATGGATTGTAAGGTGATCGAAGGTCAAATGAAAATTCTCTCAAAATTAGAAAAAGACTTTGAATGTATGTTCACCCCATCTTCCCATTCTATTTAAAATCAGGTCGAAACGGTCGGCTAACAGTGCAAGCTGACCGTCTTGGAGTAAGGCTCCAACTGATGAGACCATAAGAGGAGATATATGCAATACGAGCCATGGATGGATAAAGCCACACCCAACGACATGCCAAATGATGACTTAAAATTCGTTGCTGAAAAAGCCGGCATGAAACAGGCTCTCATGCTTATTTTTCTCCTTCCCGGATTAAATGTCAGTATCCCTAAAAACGCACTTAGAATTGTAAAAGAACGGCACATAATCAATGAGTATGACGGAACAAGATTTACTATAAACAGACTCGCAGTAGAATGCGATTTATCACAAAGGCACATATATAGAATAATAGAAAATCACTTACATAAATCAAAAAACAAAGATTCTAAAAAAGATTAAACATCACTTCTATACTCCGAACCCCATCGGAGTTTTTCTTTTTTATGGGAAAGCAAAACGCTATATTATAGCGTTGCTTGATATAGATTAATCATTCGGGGTTAAAAAATCCATTCTTGTAATGTATATATTTTCGTTTTTATCAATAACTTTGAAATATTTGTCTTTTCTGTATTTTTTAGTTCCCTCGCATAATATTACTACATCTTGATTTGTAATTTCATCATGCATTACAGTTCCAAATAAAATTCTGCTTGGGTTTTGAAGTTCTTTAACTCTGCATTCAAATAAATCATCATCAATCCATTTAAAATATTCTCTTATTATTACGCTTTTGACATCAACTTTTGAGTCGTTGCAACAGTCTGCTAATTTACGACCGCTTCTGCTATCAAGATAAGCTCTGATTTCATAAGGAGATAGACCTGATAAATCGAGCAATAATTCAAATGCTTCTGCCCATTTGCTTTCTGTTTCATTTTCGGAATTGCAACTATAAATAGTTCCATAAAATCCGTACTGTGTGTTTTCGCTTCCTAATACTGT
>CAYVSD010000075.1:0-7646 GCA_964453315.1 uncultured Muribaculaceae bacterium
ATTTTGATACCGTTTTTATATCTGCTACGTTTACTGTATCTTCTGTACCGTCTTTTTTATCAAATTTAATTTTATCATACGGTATACAATCTCTTATGTGATCTTTATCACATACTTTTGCCATTTTGAGGTTTTTGCCTAGGCCGTTTACTAAGAAATCATAAGTAGACTCATAAGTGTCGTTTAAATCCCCTGCGGTCTTGGTTAAATTCATGCCTTTGATTAATTTGGCATTAAATACCTTTTGTTGGTTTTCTGTAACCTTTTCATTAATCTTTGCAATCAACGTTGGTATTGTCATTGCTGCAACGACGCCGATGATTGCTAATGTAATTAGGACTTCTGCTAAGGTAAAAGCGCTTTTTCTGTTCATATTGTTTTCCTTTCATATTAAATAACTTTTATAAAATATCATATAAATATATAATATTTTATAAAAATATACGTTATTTTATATAATTTGTCAATATATAGAATTTGGCAATTATAATATTTAAATGATACGAATTAAGTTACGACAGCTTATATGGGATAAGGATACTACTGCTACCGATATACACAAAGTAACAGGAATCAGTCAATCAATTTTATCAGACATTGTTCGGGGAAAACGCACTAATGTCGGGCTTGATATCATAAATAAACTCTGCATCTATTTTAAATGCGGAATAAACGATATTTTAGAATTTGTACCCGAAAATTAATAAATAATTTTATGCTGAAAGAGTGAAGATTTCGTAGATCTCTTCGTCTGAAAGTTCTGTAATAATCTTTTCACCTTCGTAAACTGCGATATCAGCAAGTTCTTTTTTAGATTTCAGCATTTCATCAATTTTTTCTTCAAACGTTCCGAGAGTAATCATTCTATGAACCATTACGTTCTTATCTTGACCGATACGGTAAGTTCTGTCGGTTGCTTGGTCTTCAACCGCAGGGTTCCACCACAGGTCGTAGTGAATAACGTTTGTTGCACTTGTAAGGTTCAAACCTGTGCCGCCGGCTTTGAGTGAAAGTATCATAATCTTTGCATCATCATCGTTTTGGAATCGTTCAATTAATTCTTCACGCTGAGGAACAGTCAGGCTGCCGTGGAAGAATAATGGCGCGGTATTACATTCTTGTTCAATTACTTTGCAAAGGATTTCACCCATTTCTTTATATTGAGTGAATATAAGTGTTTTTTCGCCTCTGTCTAAAATGCTTTGTACCAAATCAAGACATTTTTCCATTTTACCGGATAATTCTCTGCCCATTTCACCTGATTTCAAGAATTGATATGGGTGGTTGCATATTTGTTTTAGGGCTGTAATTAATTTGAAAATATTTCCTCGTCTGTTTACACCTGTAAAGCCGCTGATTTTAGTCATCATTTCATCAAGAGTTTTTTCATAAAGTACTGCTTGAACTTTAGATAAGTAGCAGTATTCGTTGAGTACCATTTTTTCAGGAAGATCTGAAATAACGTTTTTATCGGTTTTCAAACGGCGCAATACAAATGGAGAAATAGACATTCTGAGTTTATTTGCCCTTGAATTTTCTTTAAATCTTTCAATAGGAATTGCGTAACTTTTTTGGAATTCACGCAAAGTTCCCAAGTAACCTTTATTAATAAAATCAAAAATACTCCACAATTCCGTTAATCTGTTTTCTACTGGAGTACCTGTCATTGCGATTTTCATATCCGCTTTTAACATTTTGATAGCAAGAGTTTGTGCTGTATCAGGGTTTTTAATATTTTGAGCTTCATCAACAATAACCATTCCCCATTGTTGTTTTTTGAGTTCTTCAATATCAATTCTCATAATCGCATAAGTTGTAAGGATTACATCGTGTTTGATGTCAAGTTCTCTATCTGAACCGTGATAAATTGTTGCGTCAAGATCAGGTGCAAAAAGCTGAATTTCTTTCATCCAGTTACCCATTAATGTTGTAGGGCAAATTACAAGAACCGGTTTTTGTAATTTGCCGTCTTCTTTTAATTTTAAAATAAGACTGATAACTTGAATAGTTTTTCCAAGCCCCATATCATCTGCCATACAAGCCCCAAATCCCTTTGAAATGTTTGTCCATAACCATTTCAAACCAACCTCTTGGTAAGGACGTAATGAACCGTTTAATCCCTTTGGCAAAGAAATATCTACAGGTTTTGTAAAATCTGCGATAACACGTGCAAACGCCTCGTCATAATCAAAATCATATTGATCAAATTGTTTTGATAATGATGCATGGATTAATTCCATTCTTGACATTGATTTCAAATTAGATTTAGCAATTTGTTCAAAGATTTTTTTGCTTTCTTCCTGATCAATAAGGACGTATTTATTTTTATATTTAATCAATCCGTTATTATTTTCTACAAGTTTTTGGAATTCTTCAACAGAAATTCTGTCGTTACCGATAGCGATTTCATAAGAAAATTCAAGAATATCATCTAAAGAAAGTTTTGCTGAATTAGGGTTGTTATTAATTAAATCGGCCAAATCTCCTTCGCGCTGTTGTTTTACTTTTGCGTTGATTGAGGCGCGCGGAATTATAATGTGAGTAAGTTCATCCGGCAAAATGACTTCTATTTGCGCTTTTTGAAGGTAATATGCTGTTTTTGTAATTATTTGATAGACTTCATTAAGATTTAAATCTAAGTATAACTTTTCTTCATCTTCAAATAAGTTTTCGAGTTCCGGCATGTAGCGCAGAGCATAATTTAATTGTTTTTCAACAATTCTTGCAATGTCATTTGATTTTGCGTCAAAAACTTCTTCATCTGTATAGAGTTGGTCTATTAAAACGTCTTCGCCTGTTTTGCGATTTTTGATGTGTACTTTTAGTCGGAAAACATCGTTTTCCATAGTATAAATTTTGAAAAATGGTATAACATCGTATTTGCCTAAATATAATTCGTCAAACCAGTTTGTAAAAGCTTCGGCGATGTCTTTACCTTTTAAAACAGATTTTTGTTCAAGGTTTTTGAGTAAATATGTACCGGATTTTACATCTTTAAATCTGTACATTTTAATACCCAAGAACTTATATAGAACATAGTTTAAATATGTATAGATAAACTCGTATACAAAATCTTTAGGTTTTTCGCCTGATATGAATAAATCTTGCGGCATGCATTCTTCAAATTGGTTTATAATACGTGCCATTTGTTGATTATTAATAATAGGTTCATAAATAATTCTGAACATTTGTCCGTTGCGTTTAACGGTTGGGATAAAATACATTTTTTCAATAAGCTTCATTACAAAATAAGTAAGCTTATTCATATATATAAATGTCGGACTAAGTGCTTCGTGGTCTACAACGTTGCCAAATCCGCCAAAATAATCCATAACAAGATCCCACGCCAGTACAAATCCTCGTTGTCCGTTTACTTCTTGCGGACGAACGCGGAATAATGAACCTTTGGATTTTAAATAATATTCGTAATTATTTGTTGGGGTTACAAAGAAAGAATATTGACCGTTTTTGTTGATTAGATAGAAGTTTGTATTGCGTGTCGGAGAATTTGGGCTTAAAAAAATTCCGGCAAATTCATCTTCAACAATTTGATAAATCATACTTAATGTGTAGCGAAAATCTTTATTCTTAAACCCTTCAGGGTCTTCACTTAGGTTAAAGAATAATTCATCTACGTCATTTTTTTTGAACGAAAAATCTATATTCAAATTATTTGTATTATCTGTCATGTGGTCCTTTCATATGTAAGTCTATAAGTCTATAAGGCTATAGGGTGATAAGTTTTTTATGTATTATAAAACTTTTTTAATCCAAATACCAAAGCATTTATCTTTTTTAAAGTTGTTAATTCTTTTTCTATATTATCAACAAAACCTAACTCTTTAGATATAATTATTTGTGTTTCAATTTCAGCAATAGAACCTAAAGATATTTCAATAAATCTTAAAGAATCTTTGTCAGAAGACCTCATTGAACCTTCTGCAATATTTGAAGGAATAGAAACTGCAGCTCTGCGAAGTTGTGAGATGAGTCCAAATAATTCATCTTTAGGAAATTTATTTGTTAATGTATATATATCTTTTACTAATTTAATGGATTCTTTCCATGCTTCTAGATCTTTGTAATACATTTTTCTCCTTTTGAAACGAACTTATCGCCTTATCGCCTTATAGACTTATCGCCTTATTTAATCAAAGAATGTCCGCTCATTTCTTTTGGTTGTTCAATTCCGAATAATTGCAAAATTGTCGGTGCTATGTCACACAAAGCTCCTGTTTCTTTGAGTTCAACGTTTTCTGGTGCATTAATAAGTACAAACGGAACTTCATTAGTTGTATGCGCTGTGTGCGGTTTACCTGTTTGTTCATTGTACATTGTTTCGGAATTTCCGTGATCTGCGGTTAAAAGCATTGTTACATCGTGTTCTTTGCAGGCATTGGCAATTTTCCCGACACATTCATCTACAACCTTACAAGCTTTTGTTGCAGCTTCAATTACACCTGTATGCCCGACCATATCAGGGTTTGCAAAGTTTACTAAAATAAATTGATATTTTGGGTTTTCAATTGCTTTTAAAACGTTTTCGCAAACCTCCGGTGCGCTCATTTCAGGCTGCATGTCATAAGTTGCAACTTTTGGAGAAGGAACAAGAACTCTTGTTTCGTGAGGTTGCGGTTGATCTATGCCGCCATTGAAAAAGAATGTAACGTGAGCGTATTTTTCGGTTTCTGCTGTGCGGAATTGATTTATACCGTTTGCTTCTAATACATCCCCGAGAATATTTACCATTTTTTCTTTCGGGAAAGCTACAGGGAAATTGAAAGAAGCTTCGTAGCTTGTCATTGTTGTGTAAAGAATGTTTTTAAGAATTTTCTTTCTTTGAAATCCGTCAAAATCGGTGAAATTAATGGCTTTTGTAATTTCGCGAGCTCTGTCAGGGCGGTAATTAAAGAATATTATTGAATCGTTATCGTGAATACGTGATTCTTCGCCACCTATAACAATAGGTAATACAAATTCATCTGTTACACCGTTTTCGTAAGATTTTTTTACTCCTTCAACGGCTGTGCTTGCGTGGTCTCCTTCGCCAAGCAGTAGCGCGTTATAACCTTTTTCAACTCTTTCCCAGCGATTATCTCTGTCCATTATATAATAACGTCCGATAACTGTTGCGATAGGTGGGAGATTGAATTTTTTAAGTTCGTCTTCTACTATTTGCAAGTATTCGCAAGCGCTTGAAGGTGGAGTGTCGCGCCCGTCAAGGAATGCGTGAACGTATACTTTTTCTAAGCCGTTTTGTGCAGCCATTTGAATTAAGGCTAACACGTGGTCTAATGATGAGTGAACGCCGCCTGTTGAAACAAGTCCGTATATATGTAATGCAGAATTATTCTTTTTGGCGTGTTCAATTGCATTTAAAAATCTTTCATTTTTAAAGAAAGAGCCGTCTTTTATCGCGTTATTTATTTTTGATAAATCTTGATAAACAATGCGTCCTGCGCCTAAATTCAAGTGACCTACTTCGCTGTTACCCATTTGACCTGCAGGGAGTCCTACATTTTCGCCGTCAGCTTTTATTTTTATAAATTTTTCTTCTTTTTCTAATTTTGGAACATTTACAGGATGTGCCAATTTTGTAGCGTCATATTTTTCAGAACCTGTTGAAATTCCCCAACCGTCCATGATACATAATAATACTCGTTTTGTCATATTATATCCCTTCTTTCTGCTATAAATTTCCCTTCGCCCTTTTGGGGAGAGGGTTGGGGTGAGGGGCTTAAAAAGTTTCCGCATCACGCCTATCTAATTAACTAGAAAAGTGTATCAGGAACATATTTATATTTCAATACCAATTTTTTAGCAAAAAAAAAGCTTCTAAGAAGAAGCTTACTTGGAATTTTGTTTAATTCCTCGTGTAAAAAGTTAGTAGGTAGAAAGTAGAAGGTATGCAGATTATATAAAAAATACATATATAATCTGTATATATAAAAAATATATTTGAGTGTTAAAATTGCAGAGTTTTTATGTTTTTGTTACAAAAATTTATAATATATTATTTTGTGATAGAATTAATTTACGAGGAAAATTATGAAGATAGCTATTTATCCGGGGAGTTTTGATCCTATAACAAACGGGCATTTGGACATTTTGAAAAATGCTGCGGGAATTTTTGATAAAGTTATTATTGCTGTGGCTCATAATGGAGAAAAACATGGTTTTTTGTCTGTAGATGAGCGCGTAGAGCTTATTAAAAAAAGTGTAAAAGGCATGCCAAATGTTGAAGTGGATTCTTTTAAAGGATTGACGATTGAGTATGCAAAAAAACACGGCGCAGGGGTTTTAATTCGCGGACTTCGTGCGGTTTCTGATTTTGAGTATGAAATGCAGTTATCTCAGACAAATAGTGCACTTTGTGAGGAGATAAAGACTGTGTTTTTAACGACGAAACCTAAATATAATTTTATATCTTCTTCTACGATTAAAGAGATTTTACAAAATGGGGGAGATATTTCAAAATTTGTTCCGGAGGCGGTTTATAATTATCTTATGGAGAAAATTTAAATGTTCTTTAAATCATTTGAATATTTAAAAGATATAGAAAAACTGATTAGTGAAAGTTATGACTTACCTATTTTTAAGGGTTATAAAGCCGTAAATAAGCGTGGTGTAGAAAAACTCATTGACGAAATTTATGCGAACTTGCCTGTAGATGTTCAGCAAGCAAGAAAATATTTGCGCGATAATCAAATTAAAATCGATGTTTCAAATAATGGCGAGATTTATGACAATTTAAAGGACTTAGAGATAGGTTTAGATAACTCAATGTCGTTTTCTCAATATGTGATAATGAACGTAAAATGGTTAGAGAGAATTTTAGATAGAATTTATGCCAACATGCCCCAAGAGATTGTAGAAGCCCGCAAGGATAAACAATAAAGATAATATATACAGCCGGCGGTGCTATGCACCGCCGGCTGTATATATTATCGTCTTATAGCTCTACCGTCTTTAATTAGGTTGCTCGGGCTATTCGAGACAAACCGCCCGCCTACCGTCATCGCCGCGGCCGCCGCCGAAGTCGTCGCCGTACCCCGTACCCGTGCTGTCGAAGTAACGCGTGTAGGCGCCGTTTGTGTCGAGAGGCTCTGAAGACCACAATTCGAACCAAGACGCAGTTGATTCAATTCCTAAAGCAGCATATACTTCTGATTTGGCTGTTGCGTCCATGTTTATATCTTTCCATGAGTCTGTAAGTGTATTATCATTGTACAGAACCTTTGCTATTTTTAATAAATCATCTGCACTTGGTAGATGAGCTCCGTTTTGTACTTTAGAACAATAGTCATTTGCTAGTTGCCAGTAGTCGTTGAATTCGCCGATAACTGATGTTAATTTTGGCATGGTATAACTTGGATCTACTACTTGGATAAGTGGAAGCATGGCATCGTTTGCTGTTACTGCTGTTGAGGCTATGCTGACATCGCCTATTTGACCTGCGCAGGATGAACCTATTGAAGCTCCGTTAAATGCTATAAGGTCTCCTATATAGCTTGTTACCTCTGTCCCGTTTTTTGTTTCTATTTTTGTTGAATATTTATTAGGTTTTCTTGTTCCGTTTAAATCATATATTCCTGCTAAGCATAAATTTATTGATGTATCTGCTTTATCAGGATCATCTATACATT
>CAYVSD010000076.1:0-7589 GCA_964453315.1 uncultured Muribaculaceae bacterium
TTGTTATGTCTTTTACATCTACTGTTTTTTCATTACCGCTTTTATCTTCATATTTAATTTTGTCATACGGTATACAATCTCTTATGTGATCTTTATCACATACTTTTGCCATTTTTAGGTTTTTGCCTAAACCATTTACTAAGAAATCGTAAGTAGAGTCATAGGTATCGTTTAAATCACCTGCGGTTTTTGTCAAGTTCATGCCTTTAATAATTTTGGCATTGAATACTTTTTGTTGGTTGTCTGTGACAATACTGTTAATCTTAGCAATTAATGTCGGAATAGTCATTGCTGCGACCACGCCGATGATTGCGAGGGTGATCAAAATTTCTGCTAACGTGAATCCGTTACTAACCCTTTGTAGCATGTTTGTGTGCGTAGCACCCTCGGCTAAGGTAAAAGCTCTTTTTCTGTTCATTAATTGTTCTCCTTTCAATTTTTAGAAACAATAATATCAAAATGCACCAGAATGTCAATATTAATACATATTTTAATACAATTTAGTTACTTATTGTATGTGTAACTGTTAGTATTCAATGTAATAAAATTGCATTATGAATACTAAAATTCTGCAAAACTTTGGAGAGCAAGTACGGAAAAAGCGCCGGCTTGCGGGTTTGTCGCAAGAAGAACTTGCAGAAAAACTTAATATTCACAGAACTTATATGAGTTTTATAGAGCGCGGTCAGCGTAATCCAAGTCTTTTAATGATTTTTAAAATTTCTCGCGCTCTAAAACTAAAAATGCCAATGTTATTTGATTTTGATAAATAATTTTTATCTCTTTTGGTCGTAAACTTATCTCTTACAAGGGATTAACACTGAAATTACAGCATTATTTATAGAAAGATATTTTTTTATAACATTTTCTAAGTCAATAACCGTAATATTTTCTAAATCAGACAAATAATCTTCAATAAGTTTTAAATTTCCGCAAACGGTTTCATAATATCCTATGTTTTCCCCAATATCAGAAACCGTTTCCGCTTCATTTGCAAAACGTGATTTAATTCGTTTTTTAGCTTTTAAGAGTTCTTCTTGAGAAATTTGATTTTTTAAAAGTCCGTCAAGTTCTTCTTTTAAAAGGGAAATTGCTTTTTCTTTCGCTTCTGACTTAAAATTAGCCTGAATAAAGAAGTTATTACCGTCTTTAAATTGGTAATGCTCTGTTCCGATAACGTTAAATATTTTATCGGCAGGCTTTTCAATTAAATTTTGTTGTAAACGAGAACTTGTCCCGTCTCCGAATATTATACTAATTAAGTCCAAACAAATAGAAGCTTTCAAATCTTCAGCTCTTGGCCCGAGCCATCCGAACATTGCATAAGAAGTTTGCACATTTGCCTCTGTTTCAATATATTTTGTTGATTTAACAGGCTTATCAATATTGTAATTTTGTGCAATAACTTCTTTTCTGTCAGGAAAATCGAACTTTTCACAAAGCTTATTTAAAACATCTTCATGGTCAAAGTCACCAACTACAATTGTTGTTATATTTTTCGGAGTATAAAATTTTCGATAATAATTGTCGATATCCTCTCTTGTTAATTTTGATATTATTTCAGGAGTTCCGATAACATCGCGTTTATAAGGATGGGAAGTATACATGTTTTTATTGCAAATATTATAAACTTTTGTCCAAGGCTGATCTAAGCGCATACGGATTTCTTCTATTACAACGTGTCGTTCTCTTTTATCGGTAACGGTTGTATCTTTTATATCAAACGGAGCTCCCAGTTCTTCATAAGGGAAAACAGGATTCATCATCATGTCAGAATGCAAATCAATTGCTAAATCAAGTTGTTTATTGTTTTCACCTTTAGGAAGAGTAACGTAAAAAAATGTATAATCTTTCCATGTTGCAGCGTTTACTATTCCGCCTTTAGATTCTAAAATTCTGTCAAATTCCCCAACTTTATAACGCTTTGTTCCTTTAAACATAAGATGCTCAAGAAAATGAGAAATTCCGTTGTTATTATCATCTTCATTAATCGAGCCTGTTTTAACCCATGAAGATATATTTACCATTTCTCCTTCTTTATGCGCCAACACAATTTTATGACCGTTATCACGCTCATATATTTCTACCTCTTTATTTAAATAAGGATAATTTATTAAAGTTTTCTTCATTATTACTCCCCTTTGTTATTTACATTATAGCATGATATAATTTATTTATGAATAACATTTTAGAAAAAATCCGATCTGTAGTAATTGTATCAGTTCAAGCTATGCCGAATGAACCTTTATATGCAGAAGCTTGCATGAATGCAATGATGAAGTCAGTAGTAAATGGCGGCGCAGGAGCTCTAAGAGTTGCAGGTGTCAGAGATATTAAAAATGCAAAACAAATGTTTTCTATTCCCGTCATAGGTATTACAAAACCCAGTGTAATACCTAAAAATTATAAAGAATTGGTTTACATCACTCCTACAGTGCAAGAGGTTTTATCTGTGATAGAAGCCGGCGCGGATATTGTGGCTTTTGACGGAACAGTTCGTCCTCGTCCGGATGGTGCTCCGTTGTCAGCTTCTGTAAGATATGTTCACATGAATAAAAAGCTTGCGATGGCTGATGTCGCGACATTAGAAGATGGTTTATATGCAAAAGAAGCCGGTGCTGATATTCTTTCTACTACTCTTGCGGGGTATACTATGGAAAGTCTTTCTTCTCCTGCAGATGAACCTGATTTCGAACTTTTGAAAACGTTAATTGAAAAAACAGGTTTGCCTGTAATTTTAGAAGGCAGAATTTGGAATCCCGAACAAGTGGATAAAGCATTTAAACTTGGTGCTCATTCTGTTGTAATAGGTTCTGCAATTACCAGACCGCAATTAATAACTAAGAAATTTGTATTTAGAGGAAAATAATTTATGAAAAAAGCTTTATCATTTGATATTGGCGGTACAAAGATATATAACGCAATGATTGATGAAAATGGAGAGATTATTAGCGAAATAACTAAGCATTCAACTCCGAAAACTTTTGAAGAAATAAAAAACATTTTCTTTAATGAAATAAAAAAATATGAAAATAATGTTGACGTAATTGCTTTTTCAACTTGTGGCGCCGTAAATAATGAAAATAACGGAATAGTCGGTTCTACAGGTAATATTGTATCAGATTACCCTAAAATGCAATTTAGCGAACTTTCAACAAAGCCGGTATTTGTAGAAAATGATGCAAATTGTGCGGCGTGGTGCGAACATATTATAGGGGCTTCAAAAGGATATTCAAATTCTGTTATGTTGACGCTTGGCACAGGTGTTGGCGGAGGCATAATAATTGGCAACAAATTATTAAAGGGAAAAAGCGGTGCGGCAGGAGAAATGCATTTTAAAATGTATAGTGATAAACGCCGTAAATGCAGCTGCGGCAGCTGGGATTGTTTTGAGATTTATGCTTCAGGCAAAGGTTTAAAACTTAGTGCTGAAGAAATGACAGGAAATAATGAGATAACAACTTATGATGTTATCGATGGGGTTAAATCAAATAATTTGAAAATGATTGAAATTTTTGACAGATGGCAGAATGATATTATAAACGGTATTATTGGCCTTGCAAACATATTTGATCCTGATTGTTTTGTATTATCAGGTTCTATGGCAGAATTTGTTAATCCTAATAAAATCGAATATGCTGTAAACAAAGAAATTGTAACGACTCCAACTAAAATTTTTAAAGCAACGACCGGTAATTATTCCGGCATGATCGGAGCAGCTTTATTGGCATTTGAAAAGGAGGCTTGCATTGGGAAAATCTAAAACAAGAATCTTTCGTAAAGGTGCAAATGACCATATTCCGACAATATCAAGAAATGAAGCCATTTTAGAAGCGATTAAATATCTTGAAAATCAGGATATTAAAAATGCAACAAGTGTCATTACGCGATTTGGGCTTGGAGCAGAAGAATTGCTTGAAGCGGGAGCAAGTTACGAAGCAGTTGTTGCAGTAAAAAATATTTTAAAGTAGGACAAAATGGAAAAAATTAAATTTTGGTTTAATAATTCGCGCCCGTATACTATTCCAATTACTCTTTTAGCTTGGTTAGTGATATTTATTTATTCTGCCAAGTTTGGCGGGAATATTTTTTATGGTGTGGTGGCATATTTTGGAATTGCTTTAGTTCATTTAGCAACAAATCTTGCGGATGATTATTTTGATTATAAAAGACTTTGCTCAAATAGTGAGCTTTACGGCGCAAAAGAGTGTAAGTGCAAGTATTTAAAAAGCGGAGAAGCTACTATACAAGAACTCAGAAATGTTATAATTTTATTATTGAGTATTGCAGGTTTGTGTGGAGTATTTTTATTCATAAATTCAGGCATATATGTTGCTTTATTGGCTGTTATTGCGTTGATAATTGCTCTTTCATACTCTTTTCTTTCAAGTAGGGGCTTGGGAGATTTTGCGGTAATTCTTGCTTATGGACCATTGATGTTTGAAGGTGTTTATTATGTTATGAATGGCAAATTTTCAATGGAGGTATTTTGGCTTTCAATGGCTTGTTCAATGTTTGTAAATACAATTTTATATGCCCACATGCTAATGGATTATGATGAGGATGTAAATTCCAATAAAACGACTCTTTGTACAAATTTAGGCTCTAAAGATAATGCTTTAAATGTTCTAATGCTATTTTATATAGCAGGATATGTATTTATGGTTATACTTGCTTTTAAGAGCGGCAATATATTGTATTTGTCTACTTTTGCAACAATACCGCTTGTTATAAGTTTATATAATTCGCTAAAAATATATAATGAGGATAAAACATATCTTCCATTGGTGAAATTTTATAATTATCCGTTAGGAAATTGGGATAAAATTACACAAACACCAAATGCACCGTTCTTTTTAAGATTTTTATTTGCAAGAAACATCTCAACATGGTTCATGCTTTTGGCATGCTTTTCGATACTTTTTATTTAATAAATTCACAAAAGATTAAGTTTTATTAAGAATGTGTGCATGTTGAAACCCTTGATATATCAGTCTTTTATAAAACTGTATATGCTTTTTCTATAAAAATTAGCACTTTTTTCAATATGAAATTTTTTATATATAAGTAAGAGATATGAACGAGTAAAAGAAAAAGGAGAATATATGGCCAGAGTTTTAATTTCAATGCCTGAAGATTTTTTAGACAGAATTGACAAGGTTGCGGAAGGAGAAAATCGTTCAAGAAGCGAGCTGATTCGTGAAGCGTTAAGGACTTACATTTACAAACAAAGAATTAGAGAATCTAAAGATGCATTACAAAATGCAAATTTATTAGATTCACTATTAGGCTGAAGCGGCAGGGAAAAGGCTTGGGAAATAAAAGGCTCCGAAATATTCGGAGTCTTTTATTTTGAAAAATTTTGTTTGTAATATAATAATTGCAGAGGAATATTATGTTACTTGAATTTTTATACTCAAAAATACACAGAGCAACTGTTACGGATGCAAATTTGAACTATGTCGGTTCAATTACAATAGACGAAACTCTTTTAAAAGCTGCAAATATCAGAGAATGGCAAAAAGTTGAAATTCTTGATGTGAATAACGGTGAGAGATTTCAAACTTACGTTATTAAAGGAAAGGCAAATTCTGGAGAAATTTGTTTGAATGGAGCTGCAGCACGCAAAGTTCAACCTGGAGATAAAGTTATTATTGTTACTTATGCTCAATTAGAAGAACAAGAATTGCAGAATTTTAAACCGACTGTTATCATTGTTGACGATAATAATAAAATTATTGACAAGAAATAACTCAAAGTTGTATATTTATTTTTAAATAGTGGGGTGTGTATGACAGATTTTAAGCACGTTCGTGGTGACGGCAAAAAAATTACCAAAGAAGAGATTAAAAAACAAATTAAATCTAATAATATAAGATTTATTAAACTTCAATTTGTTGATATAAATGGTCAGGTTAAAAATCTAACTGTTCCATCCGAACAAATCGACAAAATTTTAAACAATGAAATAATGCTTGACGGCTCATCAATAAAAGGCTTTAGAAGTATTGAAACGTCAGATATGTTTTTCTATCCTGATATGCAAAGTTTTCAGGTTTTACCATGGAGAGAACATAAAGAAGCTAATTCAGCAAGATTAATTTGCGACATATATAATGCTGACGGAACTCCGTTTGAAGGCTGCCCGCGATGCAATTTGAAACGCGTAATGGAAACTGCTGAAAAAATGGGTTTGTCAATGAATATTGGAGCTGAAGCCGAGTTTTTCTTGTTTTCAAAAGATAAAGAAGGCAATATAACGACTTCAACGCAAGATCATGCGGGCTACTATGATGTCGGTCCTGAAGATTTGGGCGAAGATGTTCGCTCTGACATTGTTTTAACCTTACAGCAAATGGGATTCGATATTGAAGCTTCGCATCACGAAGTTGCTGACGGTCAACACGAAATCGATTTTAAATACTCAGATATTTTAACTGCTGCGGATAATGTTGTAACTTTTAGGATTGCAGTACGGGCAATTGCGGCTAAACATAATTTGCATGCAACATTTATGCCAAAACCTATATTTGGGGTAAATGGCTCGGGTATGCACTGTAATATTTCATTATTTAGAGGTGAAGAAAATGCTTTTTATGATGCCGATGCGGAATATCAATTGTCGGATATCGCAAAATATTCTGTTGGCGGTATGTTAAAACACGTAAAAAGCTTTACTGCAATAACAAACCCTCTTGTAAACAGTTACAAACGTCTTGTTCCGGGGTATGAAGCACCTGTATATTTGGCTTGGTCACTTGCAAACAGAAGTGCGCTTTTAAGAGTTCCTGCAAAAAGAGGCATTTCAACAAGGGTTGAATTGAGATCTCCTGATCCTTCTTGCAATCCTTATTTGGCTTTTGCTGCGATATTAGAAGCTTGTCTTGACGGAATAAGGAATAAAATTGATCCTCCTGCTCCTGTTGAAAGTAATATTTATAAACTAACACCAAAGGAACGTAAAAAACAGAGAATAGACGCACTTCCGGGAAGTTTAACAGAAGCTCTTGAAAATATGGACAAATCTCTTGTGACAAGAGCGGCTTTGGGAGATCATATTTTTAAAGAATTTATGACCGCTAAAAAGAAAGAATGGGATGCATTTAGAACTTATGTTTCTAAATGGGAGCTTGATAAATATTTAGCGAGATATTAATAATTATCTAAAATTAAAAACATTATCAATCGGCATTTCGAGAGAATTCGCAATGTCGATTATTTTTTTTATGGTTAAATTTTGTTCCCCGCGCTCAATTTTACCTATGTAGCTGGTATGAACGTTTGCTACTTCAGCAAAACCTTCTTGAGATAAACCTTTTCTTATTCTTTCTGATTTAAAATTAAGACCAATTTGCCTAAGAATCTCTCTATGATTGAGCATATTGTAATATTACACTATTTACATAGTGTATTCTATACTATTGACATAATACATAACATGTAATTATAATACACTAGTACAGATAATTATAATAGTAGGAGATAAATTATGAACAAAGAACACGGGTTTACGTTGGCTGAGATTTTAATCACCCTCGCAATTATCGGTGTCGTTGCAGCTATGACTATACCTACGTTGATTGCAAAGA
>CAYVSD010000077.1:0-7196 GCA_964453315.1 uncultured Muribaculaceae bacterium
ATACCGTAAACGTAGCAGATATAAAAACGGTGTCAAAACTAAATTTAAAAGCACCATATATGGATCCTGCTGCGTTTGTATTAGCAGACGGCACACCTGTAATCGTTAGTTATAACAAACAATGTATAGATGATCCTGATAAAGCAGATACATCAATAAATTTATGCTTAGCAGGTATATATGATTTAAACGGTTCAAGAAAACCTAATAAGTATGGAGTAAAAGTAGTAGATGAAAAAACAAGTTACACAAATGATCTTATTGCATTTAATGGAGCAAGTATTGGTTCATCCTGCGCAGGTCAGATAGGCGATGTATGCTTCGCATCCGCACCAGTTGTCGCAAACGATGCAATGCTTCCACTAATCCAAGCAGTAGACTCGAGCTATACCATGCCAACTTACTCCGGAGGAAATGACTATTGGCAACTAGCAGTTGATTATTGTGACAAAGTACAAGGAGGCAAGAAATTACCGGATGCAGATGCCTTATTAAAAATAGCAAAGGTTCTGTACAATGATAATACGCTTACAAACTCATACAAAAGTGGTCTAAGTTGGGAAGCCAACAAATCTGAAATCTTTACTGCTTTAGGAATCGAATCAACTGCGTCTTGCTTCGACTTGTGGTCGTCACAGCCTTACGGCACAGACTACGCTTACGACCGTTACTTCGACAGCACGGGTACGGGATACTACGAGAGCGGCCGCTTCGACGACACTGAGCGGGCGATTTGTCTCGAATAGCCCGAGCAGAGCCACGAGCGAAGCGAGTAAATAGGTCGGGTTTCAACCCGACAAAAGCAAGTATGGGGCGTCGTTTTGACGCCCTTTTTAAATATCATGAGCGCGGGCGGGGATGAAATCCCCGCCCGATTTGTTATATAATATCAATATGACAAAGAAAATTTACTTACAAAATACAGAAGTTTCTGACTACATAAAGGACTGTTTTAAAAACAAAGATGTTGAAATAATTGTATGCCAAGATAAAGAGATTCTTCGCTCTGCTCAGAATAACGAATTTATAATCAGAATACATCCGTCACTTTTGCCTGCATTTGATTGTGAAAACCCAATCGAACAAGCCTTTTTATCAGGAGTAAAAGTCAGCGGGATAACAATTCTTGTAAATAATAAAATTACAGCTCAATACCCTGTATTAATAGGACTTGAAACACATTTAGACGAATTTAAGCAAGAAATAATAAATCTTGAAAAACAACTTGTACCTGCTGTAATCGAAGCCGTAATAGAAGATCGTGTTTTCGATTTTTCGGATTTGATGCGCAAACCATGTTCGCATTCAGGCGGCTGCAGCGGATGTCACGGATGTAAATAATTAAGGATGCGCCGTTATAGATATTATAGTAATTTCTTTTTTAGCAGGTCCGTAACACCAAAAAATACGATATGCAGCAGGGGTATCATTTTCGGCATAAGCCTCATAGACTTTAATACCCAATTGCTTTGATAACGAAGTATATTCATGAGTATTTAAACTGGGATGTCTTGGATTTGTTTGCAAATACCCCAATGCTTTACGTACCGCCCTAAATCTTTTTTCAAGCCCTTTATCTTTTTCTAATTCTTTTAAATCAGCATCAGCTTCATCGGTAAAATTAAATTTAAAATTCATTATTCCTCATTTAAATACTTGGTAAAATCACCTTTGGGAGTAATGCGTCCTTCTTTAACATCTTCAATTCCCTTAATCACTTTAGCAAGAGCCTTTGGATTTTTATATAACCATAATTCGTTTGCCGGCACGGCAATTTCCGGATGTAATGAAATAACACCGTCTTTTTCAACCACCACCCTATAACGCTCAATTCCTTTTGCAAGTGCACCAAGTGCAACACGCCCTCTATTATCAGGTCTTAAATATTTTTCAGGTAATGCCATCATCAAACTCCTTATAATACCATTATAAATTACTGTGGGATATTTTTCAAGTGGGAAATAATCATTTGTAACATTTCCACCTTTTATAATTCCAAACCGTGCAAATCTGTTCCGCCGGTTTTTATCAAATTATATTTATCCGCAATTTCATTTATCTTCTCAACGGGGGCAAAGCGCAAATATTTTCGCCACCTTGGATATGGATAATAAACTTCAATCCCGTCAAGTCCAAGTTTGACCAAATCAGACACGAAATCTTCCATATTTAAGGCCCAACAACATGCCGGATGAGCCAAAACCGCAATTCCGCCGGCTTCATGAATAGATTTTATCAATTTTTCCAAATTTCTACGCGAAAAAATCCTTACTATATCTTGCTCAGTACCTCGCTTATTTTTAGCATAAAATTCTTGCATACAAGATGAATTTACATCTATTCCGTAAGCGAGCAGATGAAGAAAGATATATTTGTACCAAACATCAAATTCAGCACCTGATATAATATTCGTATTCGGATTATCAATATGACCTTGAACCGTATTATGGTCTGTTATTGCAACAGCTTTCATATTTTTAGTTTGAGCCTGACTCACAATAGAGGTAAAATCCGCTTTACCATCTGAATATGTCGTATGTATATGTAAATTAACTTTCCCCGATATGTAATCTTCTTTTGTAAAAGATGAAATTAATTCTTTGTAATTTTTCATTGTTTTTATAAATATATTTGTATTAAAATTATTTTATAACAAAGGAGAGATTATGTCTAAGGGTGAAATAAAAAATAGTATTTGGTTTGTGTTAGCTGACGGAATAAGAATTTATTTTTCCAACATAGACAAATTTCTTATTTATATGTTATTTCCTGTATTTGGTCAAATTATAGGATTAGCGTTAGCTTTTGGTTTAACTGTAGGATTGGCTGACAAAATCGCACAACACTCTACAAATATTTCTTCTTCGTTATTACTGGTATTACTGCTTGCAATTCCGGGGTTATTAATTTTCATAAAAGCTTTTTGGGATTATATGGTAGCTTATGTCGCACTAAATTCAATGACAGAAGGTGCCATAACAACAGGCAAAGTCTATGATTTTCAATCTCACAGAGAAGTAGCAACAAGAAGATCACTTAAATTTATAGGGCTTTTAATGATTATAGGAATTTTAACCGCAATCGGAACAAGTATATTTTTCATAATACCTGCTTTCGTTTTATGGATTTATTTAATACTTATTTTTCAAGTATTTACATTTGAACCTGATTTATCAATAAAAGAATGTTTTTTAAGAAGCTTCAATATAATTAAAGGCGATTGGCTAAGAACATTTATTTTAATGGCAATACTTGTATTCTTCTCAATGTTTTTAATAACAGAGGGGGTAACAGTAATTTTTGATTACTTAAACCTTACAGAACAAATGAGCAAAATGTTTATTTTTCTTGCAAATCCTATCCCTCTTGACGAAATAAACAGAATATTATTACACTTTGGTAAACCTATAATTACTCCTGAAATAATTTCAGGCTGGATATTTTACTCGATTATATCTTGGATCGTTGCAGGATTAACGCTTCCTGTAAGAAGTATTTGCTGGACGCTATGGTATGCGAATTTATCAGAATTAAAAATTACTACGGATAAAACAACTGCAAAAAGAGAAAAATAACTCATGTTTATATGCAAAAACTGTAAATCAAAAGATAAATTTGAATTAATGTTTTCCCCTGATTATCAGGGAAACAAATCTTTTGAACAAAAATATAACGAAAAAGGAGAAATCGAAATTTCTGTAGACGGTTATGTTTTTGTACCTGATTTACAATTTATGAATGAACATGCAGTATGCCGATATTGCGGACAAATTTATATGTGGGACTACGATACAGGAGAATAAAATGAGAACAGACGGAAGAAAAAATGACCAAACCAGAGAGATTAAATTTACAAGAAATTACACAAAGCACGCGCTAGGTTCAGTGTTAGCTGAATTTGGCGACACAAAAGTTATAACAACAGCATCTGTAGAAAAAAACAAACCGAAATGGATGGATAAAGAAGATCCGCGCGGCTGGCTTACAGCAGAATACTCACTTTTACCTTCTTCAACTTCTACAAGATGTCAAAGAGAACGAACAAAAATCTCAGGCAGAACACAGGAAATTCAACGTCTTATCGGCAGAAGCCTGCGTGCTTGCGTAGATTTAACAAAAATTCCTGATTTAACAATAACTATTGACGCCGATGTAATTCAAGCAGACGGAGGAACAAGAACTGCAAGTATTTGCGGAGCTTTTGTAGCATTGCAAGATGCCGTTGAGAAATTAATAAAAGAAGGAATAATTAGCGAAAATCCTATTATTGAACCGATTGCGGCGATTTCTGCAGGAATAGTAAACTCTGAAGTTTGCCTTGATTTAAACTATGAAGAAGATTCTCATGCACAAGTTGACTCCAACGTTGTTTTAACTAAAAGCGGTAAAATTATCGAATTTCAAACAACCGCTGAAGGAGAACCTTATAACTACGAACAAATGTTAGAAATTTTTAACATTGCAAAAAAAGGTATTAACGAAATTATTGAAAAATATTAATTTTTGATGTACGTTTTTGTTATGTTCAGATGTTTTTTGTGTTTAAGTTTGGTTATATCTTTTATTTCAACAAACATGGCTTACGCAGAAAATACAACAAAAAAAACTGTCAAAATACAAAATAAAATAGAAAAATTAAAAAAACGTAAAACAAACGCAACTAAAAAACTGAATTTTCTAAAACACAGATTAGAAGTACAAGAACAAAAACTTGAGGTTTACACCTCAGAAGATAACAATAAGAAAGGAGAAAAAGAATGAAAAAATTAGTAGTATCATTGATGGCTCTAGCAGTTATGTCTATCTCAGTACCTGCTGTAAGTGCAAACACTGTAAGTAATTGGTTAACAAATACAGCTAACAAAATTACAAAAACAGAAAACAGCATTATCCAAGCACAAAAAGACCAAGAAAAAGCTGCTGCAAAAAGACAACAAGAGCTCAAAAAACAACAAGAAGCTCGTGAAAAAGCAATTGCTGACAAAAAAGCAGCTTACGAAAAAAGTGTTAATGAGCAAAAATCATTCTGGAATAACCAAAAAAAATTCTGGAAAGACCTTTTCACTTTTAAAAAGTAATGCTTATTAAAAGAAATTTGAGGGCGGATTTTGTGAAACAAAATCCGCCCTCTTTATTGATTTAAAAAATTTTTATGTTAAATTAAAACTGAGCCGAAATTATTACCCTTGGGAATTAAGAGATTTTATGAACAAAGAAGCAATAAAACAGACTAAAGTAATTTATAGCGGGAAATTTCAACAATTAACTGATTTTAAAGAACAAAATTATTCTTCAAAACCTTTTTTTTCACGTTTGAAAGATAAAATTCAAAAATCTAAATAATTAGGATTCTTTTAAATGTTTAACATGTTTGTATATATAAATTATGGCAAGAATTAAACCTGCAACGATAATTATTCCGTCAAACTTGTGCCATATTGAAGTTAAAGCCTCAATATGCTCGCCTAATTTTATCCCAACATAAATCAACACATAAGACCAAATTAACGATCCGACAAATGTCAAAGTAAAGAAAACACGTTTGCGAGCTCTTAAAATTCCTGCCGGTAAAGAAATAAATGTTCTGATAACAGGAAGCATTCTGCATAAGAAAAATGCCCAATCTCCATATTTTTCAACCCATTTGTCCGCATCTTCCAAATCTTTTTTTGAAACTAAAAGATATTTTCCGTATTTTTCAAAGAAGCTTCGTCCGCCCCAATAACCTAAATAATAAGAAGGTATTGAACCGATTAAACAACCTAAAGCCGCCGCAAAAGCCGCTACATGAAAATTCATTTCACCTTTACTAACTACAAGACCTGTGAATGATAAAATAATTTCACTCGGCAAAGGAATATTGCAAGACTCTATCGCCATGAAAAAAGCAACCCCGACAGGGCCAAAAGCCGAAATAACATCCTGTATCCAATGAACAATTACTGTAATAATTTGATCCAACATTCTTCTCTCCTGATTTCAAATTAACAAAAACACAGACAAAAATAAAGACTTGGTCTGAAGCCAAACCAAGTCTTTACTTATAAAAGAATTCCGGAAACTATTTACCGTTAACAATAGTTTTAAATTTTTTACCGGCAGAGAAAGCAGGAACTTTCTTAGCAGGGATTTTCAATTCTTTACCAGTTTGAGGGTTTCTGCCGATTCTAGCAGCTCTCTTACGAGATTCCCAAGTACCGAAACCTACTAAAGTAACTTTTTTACCTTTAGCAACTGTTTTTTGGATAGTGTCGATTAATGCTGATAATACTTCAGCAGCATCTTTTTGAGTAACACTAGCTTTTTTTGAGATTTCTTGTACTAATTCTTCTTTGTTCATAATAAAACTCCTTTTCTTTATGTACATGACTTATTATATGTTAACTTTCAAGGCATGCAAGTATCTTAACGTTTGTTAACATGTAGGCCTTAATCTCCGAGACAAACCGCCCGGTCATTGTCGCGGCCGCGGTAGTCGCTGTTGTAAGCTGTATCCGTGCTGTAGAAGCCACGTCCGTAAGCGCCGTCTGTGCCGGTAGGCTGTGACGACCACAAGCCGAACCAAGACGCAGTTGATTCAATTCCTAAAGCAGTAAAGATTTCAGATTTGTTGGCTTCCCAACTTAGACCACTTTTGTATGAGTTTGTAAGCGTATTATCATTGTACAGAACCTTTGCTATTTTTAATAAGGCATCTGCATCCGGTAATTTCTTGCCTCCTTGTACTTTGTCACAATAATCAACTGCTAATTGCCAGTAATCGTTGTATTCACTACCACCTGATGTAAATTTTGGCATGGTATAACTTGGATCTACTGCTTGAATAAGTGGAAGCATGGCATCGTTTGCTTTTACAGCTGTTGAAGCGAAGCATACATCACCTATTACACCTGAGCAATTACCTATTTTCGCACCGTTAAAGCTTATTAAATCTCCTGTATAAGAAGTCTTTTCATCTTTTATTTCTGTTCCAAATTTATTAGGTTTTCTTGTTCCGTTTAAATCATATATTCCTGCTAAGCATGCATTTATTGATGTATCTGCTTTATCAGGGTCATCTATACATTTTAAGTTGTAAGAAACTATTATAGGAGTTCCGTCAGCGAGTACAAATGCTGCCGTATCTGTATAAGGGGCACTTAGTTTTAGTTTACTTGCTGTTGTAATGTCTTTTACATCTATAGTTTTTTCTGTTC
>CAYVSD010000078.1:0-7089 GCA_964453315.1 uncultured Muribaculaceae bacterium
CGTTTAAATCATATATTCCTGCTAAGCACGCATTTATTGATGTATCTGCTTTATCTTGGTCATCTATACATTTTAAGTTGTAAGAAACTATTGCAGGAGTGCCGTCAGCAAGTACAAACGCGGCGGTATCTGTATAAGGAGCACTTAGTTTTAGTTTACTTGCCGTTGTAATGTCTTTTACGTCTATTATCTTTTCATTACCGTTTTTATCTTCGTATTTTATTTTATCGTAAGGTATACAGTCTCTTATGTGATCTTTATCACATACTTTTACCATTTTTAGGTTTTTACCTAAGCCATTAACTAAAAAGTCATACGTAGAAGAATAAGTATTATTCAAATCCCCTGCAGTCTTGGTTAAGTTCATGCCTTTAATAATTTTGGCATTGAATACCTTTTGTTGGTTGTCTGTAACGATACTGTTAATCTTTGCAATCAACGTCGGAATAGTCATCGCAGCGACTACCCCGATGATTGCAAGGGTAATCAAAATTTCAGCTAACGTGAACCCGTTACCAATCCTTTGTAGCATGTTTGTGTGCGTAGCACCTTCGGCTAAGGTGAAGCCGTTTTGTTTTTTCATCTTTTACTCCTTTTATTATAAATGTGACAAATATTTGCCTATATTATGGCATAATTTTGCAATAAATCAATATTAATATGACAAAATTTTACCTTAATAATGACAAATTAAACATTATACTTTACTTGAAAGTATTATGAAAATTAAGACGGCATTAGGAATTAAAATCAAAGAAATACGCAAGAAAAGGGGATATTCTCAAGAACAATTTTCTGAAATGATTGATATGAATCCACGCCAAATCGTACGAATTGAAAGCGGTGAAAGCTTCCCCACAGCAGAAAATCTTGAAAAAATAGCAGCAGCCTTAAACATTTCACCACAAGATTTGTTTTACCACGATTCGCTTGAGTCAGCGGATTTTTTGCGCGGCGAAATCGAAAAATCACTACCAAATCTTTCTGATAAAGAGTTGCGTATGATTTACCTCATAATAAAAAATTTATAATTGATTTAAAAAGCACGCACTTTTATGATTTGGGGCTAACGTCTCTAATAAAGGTATTTTTTCACTACAAATATCCATTTTATGTGAACATCTCGGGTTAAAACGACATCCGCAAATATCCTGTAAAAGCGTCGGCGGCTGTCCGGCTATGGTTTGTAATTTTTCACCCCTGTTTGACGGAATAGATTTCAACAATGCTTGAGAATAAGGATGATTTGGATTTTTAAAGAAATCTTCCCGCTGCGCCTGTTCAACAATTCTACCTGCATACATCACAGCAATATCGTCCGTATTTTCACTCACAAGTGCAAGATCATGCGTAATTAAAAGTATTGAAGTTTCGTTATTAATCTTTATATCTTCTAACAAATTCATTATCTGCGCTTGAATAGTAACATCTAATGCCGTGGTTGGCTCATCAGCAATAAGAATTTGAGCCCTGCAGGCTAATGCCATTGCGATAATAGCCCTCTGTTTCATCCCGCCCGAAAATTCATGAGGATAATTATCCAATCTTGATTTCGCATCAGGGATTTTTACGGCATCAAAAGCTTCTATTGCGATTTTTCTCGCTTCTGAACCTTTTACCCCCTGATGAACTTCAATAATTTCTAACAATTGATTTCCAACGGTATAAAGAGGATTTAATGATGTCATGGGATCTTGAGGAATCAATGCAATTTTACGTCCCCTTACAGATTGCATTTGTTTTTGAGTTTTGGTTAAAAGATTTTCGCCATTAAAAATGACTTCACCTGATATAATTTTTGCACTTTTTGGAATCAATCCAAGTATACTCATTGCACTCATGGTTTTCCCACAGCCAGATTCTCCGACCAATGAAAGCATTTTTCCTTTTTCCAGAGAAAAAGAAACATCAAATAATGCCTGCCTAAAACCGTTTTCCAGTTGAAAACCTAAATTTAAATTTTTAACTTCTAACAAAGCCATAAATAAAGTCTATATTAGTCCTCATTTAAAATCAATTATTCCAAAAGACAAATATTTATATCTAATATTTTAATCTTATTTTTTCATTTTCGTTAAAATCGGAAGGCTTTGAACGCTTTTCAGTCGTACCAAGCATCACAGCCGCATCAACTTTTACGCTTTTCTTTTTGGTATGAGCCGGAAATCTTGTTATAGGCTTATAAGAATAACTTTTTATTAATTTAGTTACCTGTTCCTTATCTTTTTTATCCAAATGCATAGAAACAACTTTAACATTTGTTATGCTGCCGTCTGAATTCACATAAAAAGAATAATAAAACCACGCACCTAAACCATATTCATCAAGAGCTTTTATATAAACACTATCATCAAGAATTCTATTGATAAAATTACTTTTCCAGGTATTCCAATCAATATTTTTATCCATGTATCTGTCAGGAATTTCAGGCATTTTATTTTGACGCCGAAATTCATCGTATTGATTTTTGAAATCATCATGCGAAATTTTTGGTTTTGGAGGAGGATTT
Organism: uncultured Muribaculaceae bacterium; assembly: GCA_964453315.1. GTDB lineage: Bacteria > Cyanobacteriota > Vampirovibrionia > Gastranaerophilales > Gastranaerophilaceae > Zag111. The sequence goes on from CAYVSD010000078.1 coordinate 2,510, forward strand.
TTTAATTGGTTTTCAACAGAATTAAGTTTTTGCCTTTGTTTATTGTAATTATCAATGTTATAATTATTATCTCCCGAATCATAATTATAATTATTATCATTTCGGAAAGTAAGACCTTCTATTGACGAATTATTTTTTACCGTTTTAGTTTCAAGATTTGTTATTTTGACTGCATTTTTCTCAATGTTTTCATTCTGAATTGTCGTTTTTGCCGAATTAACTTCTATAACTTTCGAATCAATTTGCGTATTTGCATTTTTTACAACAACTCTTTCGTTAGTAAACTTTACCCGCCTAATCTTTTTAGAGCTGTTATCAGACATTACAAAAGCCGTAACGGATATAAAAATCAATATTGATATTGCTATAAACAAATTTTTCATAGTTAATCCAGCATTGATAAAAGTTCTTTATAATTTGAAATTCTATGCATTGTCGAACTCAACAAATTCGTTTCTGCAACTAACAAAGCGGTAGGAACAAGAGCCGTAACAAAGCTCAAAAACATACCGCGAATATCACCACCCAATTCTGATACAAAATAAGACACATTCATCGTAAATTCTATCAAAATTATTGAACAAGCGATAAATAAAAGCGTAAATTTTTCTTTATTCAAACTTTTTGTTGAATCAACACCTAAAATGGTAACTCCATGACTGTTATAATCATGAAATCCGTCAAATTTAATTATTTCAGAACTCTTAATTTGCTTTGTTATAGTAAATGCACTTACAAACACAAAAAAGGCAAATATAATTAAAAAAGTAGCCAGCGTCAAAAATATCGGACTAAACCTCAAGCCTGAAATTCTTACCCAATTTGCGGCTTCCGGAAAACAAGATGCCAATGTGTTTGATACCCCATAAGCCAAAAACGGTGCTGTTAATAACCCGACAACTGTTTCTAAAATCATTCTCATTTGATTGTTAACAAGACTGCTTTTTATTGATGAAATTCTGTTTTGACTAAGTGAATTTACATAAGTATCTATCAATTTTCGATAATTTTTTAACACGGATTCAAAATCTTCTCTAAATTCGCTATCGGTTAAATCGCGCATTTCATCTTTCAAACGAGTCTTAAAATATCCGCCCGCAACAGACACAGATGTCAACGCTCCCACAAAAAGAGTTGAAATAAATATTGCCGCAGCATCAAATCCTGGAATATCTTTGTAGTAAAAAAGATTTATTACATAAACCATAAACATAAAAACAGAAGCGATAAAAATAATAAATTTTTGAATAATATCAGAATCTCCGAGTCTTTTGGTTTTATTAAACTCAATTAAAGAATAAACGCCGAATTTTAATATTAAAGCTATAGCAAGCACGATTAAACTCAAACAAATTAAAAATCCAAAATTCGTTGTCAAATTTAAAACGGAAGAAGAATTATCGACCTTCAAGCCTAATAAAAAATTTGTCATTCCGAAAGAACAAACAAACGATAAAATAACAATCGCGCCATTTAAAAATAACGTAGTATTATTTAAAGATTTTACGCTTGCTTTCAATTCTTCTATACGATTACCTATTTCTTTTACAATAGTAATCCTGTTTTTTTCAGTTTGATTATTAAAAATATCAATAGGTTTTGTGGCATTTTTAGCTAAATTTTGAGCAGCCGTCCCAACATCCTGAACTTGCGTGACAGAAGAAATCGGCAAAAGATCTTGTTCAACTTGTTCAATAGCAACTAAAAGAGTTTTGTTCCCTATTTCTAAAGAAAAGTACGCAGGCAAAAGAGCTTTGGAAAAGGATTTGCCATTACACAATATATCTTTACTTTTTGACGAATTAATTATTACATAATTGTTATATTTTTGGGAATAAATAAGCTTTACTAAAACATTTTTCTCCACAACAAAATCACAGGTATCATTATTCCCTATTACAATATTTGACTTATCGTAAAATTCTTGAATTTTATCGGATGTTTTTATTGTAACTTTCATAAAACCTTTCTAACGGCCAATTGCTGATAAAAATTTTCTTAAAGACTTGGTTGCAGTCGTATCAGTACCAATTACAAGCTTATCTTCACCCAAAACAGGGGATAAAGTTTCTTTCACAAGATCTAATTTTTCCGGAGCCGCAAATAAAAACATCATTGAAAAATTACCCGTTTGCTCCTGAACTTTTTTCACGTCATTTGGCAAAGTTTTCCAATCAATTTGCTTTGACACATCCCCTTCGTTTTCTAAATCACCGACAACTACAACTGCGGGAATATAACCTTCTTTATGCATATTTACAGCATGATTAAATGCTTTTTTCAACGACAAACCATAAGCCGTACCGTATTCCTTTGAATCATATTTTGTAAATTTCTCTAAAGACTTGCGAATTTCAGAACTCGATTGTGGTGAACCTTCATAAATTAAATAAGAATCCTCGGAAACCCTTAAAATTTTAATATGATCTTCAGGGTCAAGCATAGAATATAATTGTCTTAAAACCTTTGTTTGAGCAGGCAAATCCTTTGTATTTGAAGCCGAAGAATCAATTACAAAAATTACTGCCGCTTTATGAAAATCATCAATTTTAACTTTTGACAATCCAAAAATAGATGCAATTAATAAAATTGCTAAAAATATACCAAATAATATTAATTTAATTCTGTTACTCATAACAATAAGTTATCATAAAAAATAAAAATCGGTAATCATATAAACGAAGTAAATAGAAAGCGCGGCAAAATTATATAATTTTGCCGCGCCTATATTTATTAAAAGATTTAATTATGAGAAATATCTTTTTAACAATCCGTCAAAACCTTTGCCGTGACGGGCTTCATCTTTTGCCATTTCATGAACGGTATCATGAATAGCGTCAAATCCTAATTCTTTAGCCCGTTTTGCCAAGGCAAGCTTACCTTCGCAAGCACCTTGTTCAGCATCAGCACGCAATTCAAGGTTTTTCTTTGTAGAATCAGTAACAACTTCACCTAACAATTCTGCAAATTTTGCAGCGTGTTCTGCTTCTTCAAAAGCATAACGTTTATATGCTTCAGCAACTTCAGGATAGCCTTCTCTTTCAGCAACTCTCGACATAGCAAGATACATACCTACTTCTGTGCATTCTCCGTTAAAATTTGCTCTTAACCCTTCCATAATTTGCGCATCATCAACTTTTCCGTCACCTACTTTATGCTCGCAAGCGTAAACTTTTTCACCGCCGCCAATTGCTTTAAATGTAGTTGCTCCGCAAAGAGGACATTTATCAGGTTGTGTATCAGATTCTGTTGACCAACCGCAAACTGTACATACATATTTCATAATAACCGCCTTTCTATACTTTATAACCATCTAATGCAAAATGTATTAACTAAATTCTATAACAAAAATTTTCTTTGTAAACTTATTTCTTATGAATATAAATTTCATAACCCAAAATATCAAAAATTTCAGATAATTCGCTCACTCTTATCGTACGATTACGAAATTTATTACTTAAATTACGATTACTGTCAGATTTATTAAACTTTTTATTTACTTCTTCTTTTACCTTGGTAACAGTCATACCATTTAATGCAGCTAAATATTTTACTTGAGACGCTAAATTTTCAGTTTCGAGTTTTATTTCTCTTTCCATTCAACGATAATACTATTTCCAATGAATTAGCAAAACATATATTGACTTTATTCACTATATAATGTATAATAAAATTATATAATGAAGTTATATGGAGGATTTACATGAAAAAAAGAAGATTACGAGCGTTTACCTTAGCTGAAATTTTGATCACTCTCGCAATCATCGGCGTAGTTGCAGCGATGACGATACCAACGTTGATTGCAAAGATTAACAGTATCGTCACAGACAACCAAATCAAAGTATTCAATGCAAAAATTATTAAAGGCATGAATTTAACAAAAACCGCAGGGGATTTGAACGATACTTATGACTCTACCTATGATTTTTTAACAAACGGCCTAGGCAAAAACTTAAAAATGGCAAAGGTGTGTGATAAAGACCATATAAGAGATTGTATCCCTTATGACAAAATCAAATATGAAGATAAAAGCGGTAATGAAAAGACAATAGATGTAAAAGATATAAAAACGGTATCAAAATTAAATTTAAAAGCACCTTATATGGATCCTGCAGCGTTTGTATTAGCAGACGGCACACCTGTAATCGTTAGTTATAACAAACAATGTATAGATGACCCTGATAAAGCGGATACATCAATAAATATATGCTTAGCAGGTATATATGACTTAAACGGTACAAGAAAACCTAATAAATATTTAACAAAAATAGTAATGAAGGACGGTGCAGCCGTAAAAGATGCAAATGGCAAAGATGTAACAACAGAAACCGGTGACTTGCGCGGTTTTAATGGTGCATATATAGGAAAATCTTGTGCAGGTCAGATAGGCGATGTTTGCTTAGCATCAACAACGGTAACAGCAAACTCTGCAATGCTTCCACTTATTCAAGCAGTAGACCCAAGCTATACCATGCCAAAATACACATCAGGCAGCGAAAAAAGAAACGATTACTGGCAATTAGCTGTTGATTATTGTGACAAAGTACAAGGAGGCAAGAAATTACCGGATGCAGATGCCT
>CAYVSD010000079.1:0-6990 GCA_964453315.1 uncultured Muribaculaceae bacterium
ATCAATTTAATATCTAACATTCTTTACTCCTTATTAACCCACTTATTAACTATTGACTACATTATACAACAAAGAAAAAAGATTTGAATTTATAGATATTACTTTTAATACTTTTAAATCAACCGTATACTTGTTTAGTGTGTAAAAGGGACATTCGATTTATAGACATAAATTTTTTCTTTTGAATATTTTTGATATTACTATTTATGTCAAATTGTTACATATCTTGCTTTATTTCTTAATTTAATATAGCATGCGAAATATGGCAACAAATAAAAAAACAATCCTTGATTTTAATGCAACAGATAGAGAGTTAAGAAATGCATATAATAAATATCGTAATGTGTATAATGTTTCAGGAGATTTAGATATCATTTTTAATATTGTATTAAAAGATAAAGGCAGATTCCCTTCAATAAATTTGGGGAGTGGAGATATTACTTATGAGCGATATATTGAAAGATGGATAAAATCGTACTCAGACGCGGAAAACAATACACCAAGCAAGCACAAAGCAAATCCTAAATCTTCGTGTTCGGATCCCGCCGTTAAAAAACTTGTAGAAATAGCTACCGGGGTAAATGAGCAGACTGCAAATAACCAAGAACGTCATCACAATTTGTTTATGTCCGCAGAAAATATACAAGGAGATTTATTGGAAGAATTCATTGCAATTAATATTCGTAAGTTCGGTTGGTTATGGTGCAAAGGGAATATACTTCGTGCTGTTGATTTCTGCAATGAGAATGGCTCTATATATCTTCAAATTAAAAATAAAAACAATACAGAAAATAGTTCAAGTAGTGCCATAAGAATTGGGACTGAAATCAAAAAATGGTATAGATTATCAACAAAAAAACAGAGTAGAATTTGTATTCCTTCGTATAAATGGGAAAATTTAAATACTATTATCAATGAGCATAATTCTTCACAAACTAAATGTGATTTATCAGAAGAAGAGTATATAAAATTTCTAAGCGAAGTCGCTACTAAGAATCAGTTGATTGTGTCTGATAAGTAGTTTTTTCAGCCCTTATTTTTTCAATCCTTTTTCTAACATCGCGTTCCCAAGAAATTTCATCTGTATTTTTATATCTTGAAAAAGGAAAATCAAATATAACATACCTTCTATCATTCATATCATCAATAATTGTTCTACCTATAACTTCGCCTAACTTAATAGGTACAGCATTCCCTATTTGTTTGTATTGGTCAAGAATAGAACCGCAAATTTTCCAATCTTTTGGGAATTCTTGTATACAAGCATATTCTTCAACGCTCAAGGGTCGATTTTCTATCGGATGGGCAAGGTCAGTTGCAGGCATGGTAGGATTTGTAACAAGTGTTGGGGAGGGTTTACTGAATGATAATCTTCGGAAAAAGCCAGTTTTCCCTCCGCCTAACTGCAATTTTTTACCCATAGCCTCTACCTGTATTGCCGGAGGTAAGTCTTTCCAATACTGTCCCTCTTTAAGCATTCTATAATACTTCAATCTTTTTTCAGGAAATTCAATATAATGATGTTTTACATTTCTTGGCAGATGATTAAATGCATTTGATAAAGTTTGCCATGGTGCAAGTCCAAATTTTTCATCGTTTGAATTTGTTGGTTTCAAATATGATACTTTATTCTTACCTAATTTTGCAATTATAACAACACGCTCTCTTATTTGTGGGGCGCCATAATTTGCGGCATTATACAAATTAAAAGAAACGCTATAACCTAAATTTCTCAATTTATCAAGAATTATAAGCATTGCACCGCCTTTAATTGGCTGTTCAATATCTTTGTAGGGATATTCCGCAGATAACAATCCTCGTACATTTTCAATAACAACATAAGTAGGTTTAATTTCGCCTACGATATCCAGATATTTTAAAAATACATTGCCTCTTGAATCATCAAAACCTAAGCGATTTCCAGCGGTACTAAATGCCTGACATGGTGGACCCCCAAAAATAACATCCACTTTTCTGCCCTTGGGGACTCCTGCATATTCTAAAATCTCATCTGCAGTATACTTTTCAATATCTCCAATTAGACCTATTTCTGGCTCATTTGCTGCAATTGTTGACCGACATGCCTTATTAAATTCGCAGGCCAATATTGCCTTAATTCCTGCATTTTTCATTCCGATATCAAGCCCCATTGCCCCTGAAAAGAAACTTAAAGCGACAATATCAGGTACATCTTTTGAAAGCCTTTTGTGGTCGTCAGGCTCAATCACAACATCATTATCCTTAATATATTGTTTTAAATCCTCACTATCAATTAGCCATTGAGAACCTAACATCGTGGCATTTAAATAATTTTCTCTTATTAAACTTCTAACATATTGAACTGTTACTTTTAATTTTTTAGCGACATCACTTACTGTTAATAAATTATTTTTAATCATAGGTTTTTACAATATTCCTTTACGAAACTATTTATAGACCCATTATAGCACAAATTTTTTATCTAATTGTATAATAAGATTATAAGATTGCTACTTAATAGAACTTAATCAAATAATTGACTTGTTTGTAAACTTTTGTTAACATCATAAATGTAATTATATTATTACAAATAGTAAGGATATTGCCAAAATGCATATAGTGGACTTATTTTCCGGAGCTGGCGGATTAACATTTGGTTTCTATTATAAATTACTTGATGGTCAATTCCTCAAAAATGAAAATTGTGATATTGTTTTTGCGAATGAATTGGATAAAGCTGCTGCAAAAGCCTTTCATAAAAATTTTCCAAACATAAAAATGATTGCCAAGGATATAAAAAAACTTACAAAAAAAGAAATTCTTGAAAATATTTCAGACAAAAAGATAGATTTAATTATTGGTGGTCCGCCTTGCCAATCCTATAGCACTATAGGTCGTCGCAAATATGATGATAAGGCAAAAATGTATAAGCAATATTATCGTCTGTTGTCAATTATAAAACCTAAAATGTTTTTATTCGAAAATGTAAAAGGGATGTTATCAATGAAAAACCCTAACGGGGGTAAAGTAATAGATGATATTAAAGCGAAATTTAAGAGTATACATTATGACATTGATTTTGAAGTGTTGGATGCAGCAAATTATGGGGTTCCACAACATAGGGAACGTGTTTTTATCATTGGTTGGCGAAAAGACCTAAATATCAACTGGTCTTTTGATAATATAAAAAAAACAAAAAAACAAATAACTATAAAACAGGCTATTAATGATTTACCTTCTGTTCCTGCTGGAAAAAATATAGAATCTTATAAAGGATGTCAGCCAACAAACAAATATCAAAGACTAATGCGCAAACATTCTGGCAAAATCACCTGTCATTTTTCTCCGGTTTATGGAAGTAAAATACAAGCCGTTATAAATAATGTAATTCAGGGCGAAGGGAAAAATTATATAAATAAACTTGTAGATGAAGGAAAAATACCTAAAGAATATCGTTTAACATCTGGATATAATAACACTTATGGAAGATTAGTTGAAAATCAGCCATGTACAACTATAACAAATAACATGTCTACACCTTCGGGATTGAGATGTATACATTATAGAGAAAACCGTGCATTAACACCAAGAGAAGGAGCAAGAATACAATCCTTTCCAGACTGGTTTGAATTTGTTGGGAATAAAAAAGATATAACTACTCAAATAGGCAATGCTGTACCACCATTATTAGCAATGAGGATAGCAACACAAATTGAGAAAGTTTTAAGTGAGGTTTAAGTGCCAAATACTGATAATAGTATACAATTTAATTTTTCGTATTATGCTCTTAAATTATTGGGAAAAAATTTATACAGTAATCCGTGGAGCGCAATTTCAGAGTTAGTCGCTAATGGGCTTGATGCTCAAGCTAGTTCAGTAAAGCTTTTTATAAATATGTCCAATAAGGAACATTCAACTATTGAGATACTAGATAATGGCTCGGGTATGAGTTATGATGATTTGGCTAATAAATATGTTTTTATGGGTAAAAACAAAAGAGATAATTTGCCTCAAAAGCTTAAAAGTTCTGTAATGGGCAGAAAAGGGATTGGAAAATTAGCAGCATTATTTTTATCTAAAAAGTACTATATTATTACTAAAACAGAGATGAATAATGAAACAGCATGGTATTTGGATTCGAAAAATGCAGATGATTCCTCTATTCCGACATTAGAAAAATGTTCTATTGAGGATGCAAAAATTGAAACTATTAATATATGGAATACATATAAATCTGGAACATTAATTAAATTAACCGATGTGGATTTAACTGGTATAGGATATTATAAATTAGAAGGACTAAAGGCAAAATTAGCAAATTTCTTCTTAACAGATTCGTTAAGAAGTTCTATCGAAATTTGTGTTTTAAATAATGAAACACATAAAATACATTTCGAACCAGTAAAAAAAGAAATTGCATTCAAAAACATGTATATTTTATTCTCTGACGACCAATCTAATGTTGCGAGCAAGCTGGGAGAAAATGTAGTAGTAGGCAAAACACAATTTCCTATAGTAGCAAAGAAACACAGAAGAGTAAAAATATTGACAGAATTCGATTTCCCAAATATTAAAGGGGAGAAGAAATTTGTCTTAAAAGATGGAACTATATCTAATATTAAATACGAAATGAGGGGATGGATAGGATTACATACATCTATTGAAAATAAATATGCTCAATTAAATGACCCCAGATATTTAAAAAATGATGTTTTTAATCCGAATCAATTACGCCTATATGTTCGCAAAAAATTAGCTGTTGAAAATTTTTTAGATATTCTCAAAAATACGCAAGCTTTTTCAAATTATATAGAAGGGGAGATAAGTTTTGACATTTTAGATGATGACCGATTTGAAGATATTGCTACAACAAATCGACAGAGTTTAGTAACAGATGATGAACGTGTAAAATTACTTATTGAAATTCTAAATCCTATTGTAGGAAGAATGATTCGTGAACGTGTAAAATTGGGACAAGATGTCAAAAAAGAAGAAGAAGCTATCAAGGATGAAGAAAAACGCCAAAGAGAAGAACAAGAACGCTTAATGGAGGAGGCAAGACTTGAGGCGGAATTAAAAGCGGAAAAAGAACGAAAAGCAAAAGAAGAAGCGGAAGAAAAAGCAAAAAATGCTGAAAAAGCTAAAGAAGCTGCTGAGAGCGCGAATAAAAAAGCGAAGAAAACAATAGAACAAATAAATAGTGAAAATGTTTTTCTAAGAAAAACTACAAATGTTGATATAGATACCTTATTAACAATATTTCATAGCGTTTTAAATGATTCGGAAGCAATTACAGAAGTAATTAATTTATATACCCCTACAACATTAGCAAATATCAATGATTTATTAGATGGAGTAAAAGAAGCTAACCAAAAAATTTATACGATATCGAAAATGGCTACATTAAAGAATTTTAGTGATAAAAATGAACCTATAAACGGCGATTTAATAACTTTTATAAAATTCTATATAAAGGAAATAAGTTCATATAAGTATAATCAAAATATTAAGTTTATTGATAAATTAGATGACAAATATAAGTTAAATAAAGAGTTTATACCTATAGAAATTATTTTAATGATTGAGAATATTGTCAGTAATTCTAAAAAAGCAAAAGCAAAAACTATTGAATTTAGCACGATAAAAAGGGGAAATGATATTTATATAAATATACAAGATACTGGCAAAGGGCTTTGCAATGATGCAAATCCAACTTTGATATTTGAAAAAGGTAAATCTTATACAAATGGGTCTGGCTTAGGTTTATATCAAGCAAAACATGTTATTGAAAAAATTGGTGGGAAAATTTCATACAAAAAAAATGCAACCGGTTTTTGTTTGGAGGTCATATTTAAATGCAATTAGATTTTAATATTTTGTGGATTGATGATAATGATATATGGAGGAAAGCGATGGTAACAAAAATACGCAGATGCGTAGAAGAGTGTGGCTTTGTTCCTAATATTACAGAAGATGCTGATGGGACGATTATTTTAAAAGACGCCTTTAATGTAGGATTGTATGATTTGATATTTATGGATTATGATTTAAAAAACTCAAGTCAATACACTGGAGTTGATATAATAAAAAATATTCGTAACAACAAAGTATATTCAAATATAATTTTTTACTCAAGTAAAACTAATGACTTGCCTGATAAAGTAAAAGAAAATGACATACAAAATACTTACATTTTTGAAAGAGAAATGTTTAGAGAAGAAAATATTAGTTCTATTTTAGATATTATAGAATTTACTTTGAATAGGGCAAATTCTCTTAATATAATGCGTGGCATAGTTATGGATGAATTAGCCAATTTTGATAATGAAATATTAGAAATAATAAAACAAGTAAAATTTGATGATAAATGGAATAAAATTTATGATTTAATTACTAAAGGATGGCAACGTTATTGCAAAGGAATAATTAAATCAGATAAAACATTAGAAGAGACCTTTAAAACTTGTGAATTAATAAGAAATAAATTTGATAAAGAGAGTTTAAAAAAGGATATATTTGATGAGAATAAAAGTTCTGCGGTTTTTCCAAGTGCATTAAGAGCATGTTTCTTGAATACACTAATAAACGAAAAAAATATAATGTCAAAATTCTCAAATGATTTTAAATCAAATTTTCATAGTGAGATTATAAAAAAACGCAATAAATTAGGGCATTGTTCCAAAATTGAAGAATGTACAAATGAAGATTTTTTACAAATCCGAAAAAATATTATAAAACATAGAAAAAATATTTGCGAAATAAAGAAATTATTATGCTCCTAATGTGTTAATTCCCGCAAAATTATGTTCTTATTACTTACATTTAAACACATTCACTATAGGATTACTGCAAAGAAGAAACATGATAGAAGGCATATTAACTTAAATAAGAGAACACTATCACCCCTAGAGGATAGTTACACTTGATACGATACAGTAAATTCGATACACAACAAAAAAAAATACGCCTGGAGCGATTCGAACGCTCGACCCATTGCTTAGAAGGCAATTG
>CAYVSD010000080.1:0-1793 GCA_964453315.1 uncultured Muribaculaceae bacterium
GTAGTCAAATTCCCATTTATTCTTTTGTTTGTTTTTTCTTACTGCTGGCATAATTATCACCTATTTTTAATTTAACGTGTTACTGAGCTTTTGTAAGCCCTATTGCATACTTTTGCTAACTTGAATTTTTAAAATAACCTCGACACCGCGAGCACCGTGCCGGCATAGTGCCGGCAGTGCTTCTAGTTATAAGATGTTATTCTATGTTTATCGTGTTATTATTTATGAATTCCTTGAGGTAATCGTTTGAAAATAAAACCCTTGAACCGATTTTGGCGTGTTTAATCTTCTTTTGATGTACCCACCTGTAAAGCGTACTTGTTGCAATATGCAAATAACTAGCCGCTTCTTGAACATTTAAGAGAGTATTATTCATCTTTACCCCCTTTATCATCAAGAGAAGTTTTTGTCATATTTTTAGCTTTTTCCATACCATTAGCAAAAATGCTGTCATTAGTTGGCGGCAACTCAAAATCTTTGTCCATAAGCTCGATTTTATAAGATTTTTTGTTTTCACGTTCCTTGTAAACTGTTATCTTTACATCACTTGTAATATTACTTTTAATATTAGCAATTCTGCGTGTAAGCGATTTTACACTTTTGTATTTTGTCCTAAATTCAGGGATATCAAAATTATCCTCGTTTGCAATTTGCAGAAGGTTTTTATGCAATTCAAATCCGGACATTTTATGCGGTTGAATTTGTTTTTTTGCAAAGATTTTGAGCACATATACAAGACTATCTTCTTCAACAGCAAAGGCTTTTTGTGATTCAATTACTTTATCTAAAATGCTTTCAAATTCTTCTTTCTTACCTATTGAATCGTATATTCTCAAACCAAATACAGCAAAATCAGCTATCCTGAATCTTGTTTTATACTTTTTATCCTTAGTTATTGCAATAGCTTTCAGGACTTTTTGAAGTTCAAGCATTATATATGACATGATTTCATTTCGATTATCCACTACTCCATCTATAAAATCTTGTTCAGGTCCATATTCACCATCACCCATTCTCAAAAGCGGAATACAAATAAGCCTATCAGCAACATCATCACGCGTAAATTGTGGTGTTCTTGATGTTAATCCCAAAAAAGTTTTAGTTACAAATTTTACACTTTCGTTATCTGTATAAAGCCTTCTTTTTTCTACAGTCTGCCCTGTTGCAACTAATGCAAGTTTATCATTAAGCCAAGATTTACCCGAATCAACATTATCAAATACAACCAAATGGTTATTTGTAACCAGTGTATCAAAATCTTCCGGCTTACCAGGTAGTGAATTAACGTCATATTGTGAACCAAATAACAGAATTCCCAAACGACGTAGAACAGATGTTTTGCGACTACCCTTTTCACCAATAGTAGCGAGTAAAACTTTTGAAGGCATTATTGAGTGGAAAAATGTACCCAAAAACCATATAAACAAAAGAGTCTTATACTCTTGCGACGTTAAGTTTCCGGCATCTATATCAACTACTAATGAATCTGCAATGTATTCTTTAAAATAGTCCCTAGTATTATCTATTTTAACAAATTCAAATGGCTCATAGTCATCTTTATAATTAAACATAATACCTTCATCGCCATTTTCTAATTCTTCAATATTGTCAGGTGTGATTTTATAAACCACAATATCATTATTAGAAATGTATAAAACGTTATTTTTCCTGTCATAGTGGCAAAAATTATGTGTTTCAATTTGGGCGCCGTTATCAAAAGCATATGTGGATAATTCGTTTACAACATAGTTGTAATAATCCTTTGCAGCATTGACGCCCATTCGGTTTAGCAA
>CAYVSD010000080.1:1803-2916 GCA_964453315.1 uncultured Muribaculaceae bacterium
TAGATTGTATCCAAGATGATATGATTAATAAAAAGGAATTAGTAGATGGTTATTATTTACAAGATATAAATATGTATTTAGAGCATATGGAAACTAGTAAAAAAGAAAAGTATAAATCAAGAATAACTATTGTAAAAGAATATATAAAAAACAAGAAATAGTTTCTTGTTTTTTTATAATATGATATAATTTAATTGGAGGATGATTATATGTCAAAGGTATATTTTACCAAAGAAATAACACCTGAGTCATTAATAAAAATATATGAAAAGTTTTTATCCTTAAAAAATTTACCACGCAACAACAACTCTTTTATTATTGTGAGGGCAACAAGCTGGCACTTATCCAAATTAACAATATTGCTATTTTTCATAAGGTTTATAACTTCCGTTTTTATGCCGCTTAATTCCCTGCGATAAGGTTTTGCATTTTTTAATATGTTTAAAACTTCATCTGTCCGCTTGTTTTTTTCTTTGATAGAGTTTATAAAAGCGTCCATATCTTTGATACTGCCAGGTGTTTTCTAACACCTTTCTGCCGGCTTCATCGTTATCATGAATAATTAAAGCATTACCTTTTGCAAGAGTAAGTGCTGTATCAATATCACCGGTTGCGCCACCCAAAGCGCAAGAGTCAAAAAATAATCCATTTTCATAACACCAGGTTGAAAATGTAAGCTGGTCAAATTCACCTTCTAAAATGCAAAATTTATTCTGCAGCTTTTTAGGGATGGCGTCTTTTTTCATATCCTTAAAGATGTTTTTATTAAAGACTCCTGTCTTATCCTGAATTTTAATCAGGATTTTAAAATCTCTTGAATATGGTTTGCGTGCTTTTATTTGTGTGAATGAGTTATTTTCATCACGGTAGAATGTTAAAAACCAGTCATGACTATTGTCTAGGTTACTTTGAAAATCACTCATATAAGTAGATAGAGCATTTAGCCCTTTTTCGTATTTTTCTTTTTGCTCGGCGTCTGTTTCTTTGTCAATTTTTTCTTTTATTTCTGTGATTAAATCTTCGTTTTCTTTTTCTACATTGTAATCAGGCGGTACCATTCCTACATCAGAAATTTTTAAAACTTCATAAGGAATTTTTCTTGTATCTTTTGCA
>CAYVSD010000080.1:2926-6857 GCA_964453315.1 uncultured Muribaculaceae bacterium
AAGGTTGGTGAAATTTATCCTGATTATTCATTGTAAAAAAGTAATCATGACTCGCTTCAAAAAATCTGCCTAAAATCACATTTAGGTAATTTGTACCATAGTTGATTTTATTAAGGTTTAAATGCAACCCACAACTCGGGTGAAAACATTTTCCTTGTTTTAAATCACCATACAAATTAAATGTTTTGTGCCCGCATACCGGACATTCCTGTTTCTTTGTGTTCATCGCAATACTTTTGTTATAAGTTTTTTCTGTGTATTCGTTTAAATCCTTATACATTGTTGTTTCCTCCTTTTAATTTTTCTAATCTATCTTGGAATTTTGCGTCTATATATTCCCCATAATCCATGCCATGCAAATGCCACTTTACCATTTCTGCTTCAATTTCAGTTGCATGTACATCATCATAATGACTATTAGGTCTTGAACTGCATGCAATGTCATGGGTTTCAGGATTGAAAATTAATGTTCCAAATTCCAAATCCAAGTTTTTGACATTTTCAAAATCTTTTTTACGAAGCACTTTTTCTAATTCTTCTAATGCTTCTTCTCTGCAATATGGACAACTAAAATATATATTTCCGCTGTACCTGTCTACTCTTGGCTTTTGGTCTAAAAAATCAACCAAATTTTCTGTTGTCATAACGTCTTTAAATTTTTCCATTGTTGACTTCTCCTATTTTTTCTATTACACTGTTACCAAATCAAAATGAAGTCAGATAGACTTATTTTATATTTGATACTTAAAGTATCGTATATAAAGAAATTCTCAAGAAAGTCTTTTAATGTGAGGTCAGGTAAAGTAACGAAAGGAGGATTTGCGAAATGTTAATGTTATTAAAAGAAAAGAGGTAAAACTATGGAAACAAAACAGAGCAACAAAAATCTTAATGTACTAAAAGCACCATTTGAGGAATGGTATTTAGGAAAGTACACAAACGCGTTGAATGAATTAAAGTATGATGACGCACCTAAGGAATTCTTAAATGTTCAAGAATTAAGCCAAAAGGACTTTTATAAAAAGTACATTCAACCTTTTACAGACTTAGATGAAAAAAATTTAGAAATTGTACTAAAAGCTCTTTGTGTAAATCTTAGAGAAACAACATCACGGAATTATTCTTATGCTGTATGCAAACAACCAAGAAATAGTCGCCAATTAAATGCACTTCAATGGTTATTGCCGCAAGTTGTTGACTTAAAATTATTTGAGCTACCGGACAAAGTTAAGGTTTATTATAAAAAACCTGTTAGGCAATGTTTATATTGTGGTAAACCTGATTTTTATATCAGAAATAATAAACAAATTGCTTTTACAGAAAAAGTGCATTTATGTCATCATGATAATTGCGACATGGTACAAACTAATCTGGGCGACCATGATATAAATTGCCACTATAAAATATGGAAACAAAAGAAGAAAAATTTGAACCAAACTATTATAAGAAATTCAAAATATTACAATGGTGATAAATGGCATGATGTAAATGTTGATAATAAACTAATTAGAACATTTTTAGATTTTTGCGATAAGCAATATGAAGAAAACTTAAATATTGAATATACTATTCAATATTGGGCTGAAATGCCTGGCTATCCTGAATCAAGACAATTTATGGAAGCTCTACATTATAGCGAATTATTATAAAATAAACTTTTGCGAAATAAATTAACCTAATTAACCATACTAACCGGTTATTTTGGTTAGTATGGTTAGTTTAAAACAAAAAAGTTATTTATAAAAATTTATTATTATGCTTGCATTATGCCAACAACAAGTAAAACTTTTTTAATAAAAGCCACAAAATAAACCGGTCTTTATCTTTGTGCATAGCATACATTTAAAAACGAAGGACGCCGATACTAAAGGTTAGAGAGGTTTATAAAGTATTTAGTTAAAAGCTTCCGGCCAAATACTATGATAGATGTGCAAAAATATTAACCATTCAATAATGATAATAATTATACCTGCCTTAAAACTCATATTAGCATTATCAACTATTTTAGCCGTAAAGTATGTCATTGCTAATCCAAAAATTATGGTTATAAATTGAAATAATAGCTTCAATTTTTATTCCTCTGTGTTTACAAAATATGTGAAATCACCAACAGATAAAGAACGATAACCATATAGCTCAGTCTTATTGCCTTTCATATCCTCAATTTCAACGATTACACTAATATTTTTGGGGTCACCCGGCATGACTTGTCCGTCAAATATCATTGTATCTTTTGATATATTTATCTGTTTGATTTTTATGCTTTTAACTTTTATTCCTTTATAATATTCATGGCTAAGCAATAATTCCATATCAGAATCTATTTGCAAAGTTCCATGAGTAATAATGTCTTTTGCAAAGGCGCCCCCTGTGCAAAAAATAAGTGCAAATAAAATTATCAAATATTTTTTCATAAAACCTCTTAATTTTTTATATTATATTTTGATAAAAATTGAAAACTATATATTCCAGCTTCTCTTTCTATGTGTTGCATGGGTTGTGGCCTATGAACCAATACAGTTTCTTCAGGGCATAAAGCACAAACACACCTATATAAAACAGTTTCAATAAATTCTGTTTCATCCGCAATAGTATAATTTCTTCCTTTTGAGTAAATAAGAATATCATCAACAAGCTGTGACATATAAGGTACAATAGCCCTGTAGCATACATTTGTCTGCTTTAAATATTGAGTGCCAAAATTTATAAATGTACCTCGTTTATTTGTAACAGTACTAACAGCTCCAATTCCTGCAACAATAAGTCTAAATACAATTGCTACTATTAAAAATATTATACCTATCAGAAGTTTAATCATATTGTTCCTTATATTAAATTTTTGTTATTACAATTCAGAAGAATTTCCGAACTTATACAATGGTTTTTCTTCTGTGTATGTTGGTCTTGAATAATTGTAAGAATCTCTATTGTAATTATTCTTTTCATTCATGTGCTGATAATACATCTTTTCAGCCTGTTTAGGATTTTCCATTACTCTGTCAAGTGTTTCATGACTTCCTATGCTTTGTTCATATTTAATCTGTTCATAAGAGTAATAAGCAAAACTCTTGCCAGATATGGCAAATAAAACAAAACTTAAAATCAATAATTTTTTCATGCCGGCTCCTTATTTGTTTAGTTTCTTTTCGATTTTCTTCATCTCTTTTCCTGTAGTTGATAAGAAATTTTTATAGTAAACATTATTTTCATAAGTATTATTTGTTAAGTATTGAGGATATTTTTTATAAATGTGCTCATAAATATTTACCATTCTTTTTGTAGCAAGCGGGTAAAAATGGCACCATTCATAACGAGTCTGCGCAAGTGTTTTGTTATATACCGTAATCAATGCAACAGGATTATATCCGGCTTTTACCATATAATCTACTGCTTTTATATCAAATTTATTTTCTTTTGGTCTTGGATTTAATGAGTATGTAAAGTTAGAGAAAAATCCTTGAAAAATCCCTTTGTATGAATTCTCACCAACTGCAACAGCATAACTTAAAAGTCCGGCTAACTCGTTTTCATCATCAACTAAACTAAATACATCACCATAAACCCAAATAATTCTGCCTGTTACATCAAGCCCTGTGTTTTTAGGTTTGTAATCAAGCTCTGCTCTTGGGTTTTTAACTTGAGCCGTGCTTTTAAATACCATTCTTTTTTGAACATTATTAGCCTGTAATATGTTGAATCCTATTTGTGGTACATCTTCCGGCATGGGCTTTTTAGCTTCTGCCATTGGTACACTTGTAAAACACATAATTGCTGCGAATAAAATTAAAATCTTTTTCATTTGTAAACATCTCCTAGTTTTAGTCTTGTTATCCTTACACACTAACCATTTTGAGAATAAAACGCACGGTCAGTTTATTTATATATGTGTATATTAACACGAAAATATAAAAATGAGTAAAAAGGATTTACA
>CAYVSD010000081.1:0-6842 GCA_964453315.1 uncultured Muribaculaceae bacterium
TGCTCGCAATCCGCTTTCTGACCTCTTTCTTTGCCCGAACAAAGAAAGAGGTCTAGGGTAATTAACAGATTTTATTTCTATTTGTTATTTACCATTAATAAATATTATGTATAAGGAGAACGGCATTCGTGAATCTCACAAATGCCGCTTTGTTATGAAAAACAAGGTTTCACCTTAAGCTTATTCTTCTTCTTCATCAATGAAGCTGTTTGGTTGAAAATCAGGCGTACCAAACATTCCTTCAATTTCTTCCAAAATCGCAGATGGCTTTCTCGCTTGATTTCTTTGAGCAACCGCACGTTTTCTTTCTTCACGGTCTTTTTCTTCATCTGCATTTGTCAAATGATGGAATCCTGTACCTGCCGGTATCAAACGACCTATAATAACGTTTTCTTTCAAACCTCTTAATAAGTCTTTCTTACCCTCAACTGCAGCTTCTGTCAAGATTCTTGTTGTTTCTTGGAATGATGCCGCTGAAATGAATGATTCAGTATTTAATGAAGCCTTTGTAATACCTAAAAGCAACGGTTCACAAGTTGCTATAGCCTTGCCAGCTTCAGATGCTTCTTTATTAGCCTTTTCAAATACCTGCAATTCTACAAGTTCTCCAGGCAATAAATCAGTATCCCCTGCTTCAACAACCTTAACTTTTCTTGTCATTTGACGAACAATTACTTCAATATGTTTATCAGCAATTTCAACACCCTGTGAACGATATACTCTCTGTACCTCGTCTACCAAATACTGTTGAACTGCCTCAGAACCACGTAATCTCATTACAGAAGCAGGATCCGGAGAACCTGATGTTAATTGTTCACCTTTCAAAATCTTCTGACCGTCAGAAACAATTACAGTTGCATCAATTGTATATTCGATTTCGTCAACGATTGAAAGTGAGTTATAATCACCTTTTTTGTCAACATCTAATCTTATAATACCATCGTGCTCAGCAACATAATTAGATTCAGAATTGATTACAAACAATTCTTGACCTTTCTTAACTTTTTGACCGTCAGCAACAAGAAGTTCACATCCTTTAGAAAATTCTTTAATTTCATCAACCAAGAACAATCCAGGGAAGCCATTTTCATCAACTTTAATTTCAACAACACCGTCATGCTCTGCCAAAATAGCACAATCTTTAGGACGTCTGCCTTCCAAAAGTTCTTCAACCTTCGGCAAACCTTGAACGATATCGCCTGTTTTTTCTCTTTCGTAAGTCAATGAAACAATCAAGTCACCACGAAGAACCAATGAACCTTCAACAATCTGCAACATTGTACCTGGACTGATTAAATAAGGACGACCGTTTCTAATAGAAACAACTCCCTTATTTACACCTGTTACAATACCGGAAACGTTGGTAGTTTCGCCACTTTCTGAGATAACTTTATCAGTTCTTACAAGATCACCTTTTTTAACTGTCGGTTTACCTTTAATTTTTATATCAGTATTGTAATCATCTGAAATTAAAAGTAATCTTCTTGCGCCTTCCTCACTATTTTGAATAGACGCTATAGCATCATGCATCGCAAGAACCTGAGTTTTTGCAACAGGAGTTTTTGCATCAATGGTTTCACCATTTTTAACAAGTAATTCTGTTTGAAGTGAATCCTGAGCAGAACCTTCCATTTCACGACGAACGATAAGGTTTTCTAATACAACAATTCTCAAATTATCTTTTGAGTCAAGTTCTACCATACCTTTTAAGTGTGATAAATAACCTTCCATTTTAAGAACTAAACTTGTTCTTGTAATTGTTGCACCGTCAACGTTACGAACTCTTGCACCATCTTTGTATTGTAATTGAGTAACAGGAACAATATTAATCAAATCATCTGTTGTATTAAATTTGATTGATACGTCTTTTTGTTCAACATCTAATACTTGAACAGGTCTTACAAGAATTTGAATAGGCTGATTTTCGATTGCATCTTCATCTAAAGACATTGAAGTATCAACATCTTCATCCAAATCGTCAATCGGCAAATCATCTGTAGAAGTTTCCATAATTGTAACGATAGAAGTTGTTTTAGCCTTTATACCGTCTGCAATTACAGTACCTTTCTTAATAACTTCGCCTTCATCAACCTTTAACTCAGAAATATTTGCAAGCTGATGAACTTCACCAGGTCTTACAGTAACTTCATGAATTACGTCATTATATTCTTTAAATTCAACAATACCGTCAATATGACAGTAAATATCTTTTATTATTTCAGTACCGGCTGAAACAGACGTTCCGTTTTCTACCATTTTAAGATTTGCATCTTTATTAATTTGATGTACTTCTTCCGGAATAAATACAACTTTACCCGGTTTAGTAATAATTTGATTTTCATCAACTTCTACATCGACGTATCTTATTTCACCTGAAGAAGGAACTGAACAATCATCATCAACAAGTTCAGCGATTACATAACCGTTTTCTACTGTTGTATCAACAGGAGTTTTAACGATATATTTTTCGCCGCTTTTCTTAACTGTCCAAATTTGTTCTTTCTTAGTTCTTTCAAATGTAACATTATCAGGCTGTAAAGAAGCAATAACAATTGTCAACTCTTTACCAGAAACAATCTTCTTAATTTTTTTACCGTCAAATTTTGCATCTTCAACAACTAAATCAGAGCCAATTCTAACTTCACCACCGTGTTCACAAATAGTAGAAGTTTCAGCAAGTTTTTCGCCTGCAGTAACTTTTTGCTGATCTTTAACAATAACCTTAGAACCTGCCGGTAAAGCATATACATCACCGCCCAATACCCAAACAATACCTTGTTTGTTAGCTGTTCTTAAAATGTTACCTTGTCTGTCTTTCTTTTCATCAGCTTTAAAGCCTTCAAATTTAATTTCACCAGAGATATCAGTGAAAATATCTTTTGTAGCTTTTTCTGTCAAACGGCTGCTGTCTCCTTTAGAAGACGGAGAGTATTCAGCCATTTTAAAGCCTTTAGCAACCTTATCACCATCTTTAACAAATACTGTAGCATTTGAAGGAATATGATATTTAGTTGTTCTCTTTTCACCTTTAACTTCAAGATCTGCCTCATACATAGCAACTTGTACAATTTCACCGTGACGAGTTCTAAGTTCTCTTGTTTTAATCTTAGAAACAACTGTACCAGCTTCATAAGCTTTGATTTCTTTCATAGCTTCTTTAACGCCAACCGCACCGCCTGTGTGGAAAGTTCTCATTGTAAGCTGTGTACCAGGTTCACCGATTGATTGAGCTGCAATAATACCGATTGCTTCACCGATATCAACCATTTTTTGAGTTGTCAAAGCCCAGCCGTAACATTTTTGGCATACGCCATATTCTAAATCACAAGTTAACGCTGAACGTACCCTGATTTCTTGTAAATCAAGATTTGAAAGTTTTTTGATATCTTCTCTGTCAAGAGTTGTACCGTTTGCAATAACAACATTTCCATCTTTATCAAGAACATCTTGAGCAACTGTTCTGCCCAATAATCTGTCAATTAACGGAACAATAACAGCATCACCGTCAACAATAGGCTTCATATTAATATATTTATCTGTATGACAGTCTTCTTCACGAATAATAACATCCTGTGCTACGTCAACAAGACGTCTTGTCAAATAACCTGAATCGGCTGTTTTTAACGCTGTATCTACAAGACCTTTTCTTGCACCGTAAGATGAAATGATGTATTCAGTAACTGAAAGACCTTCCTTAAAGTTTGATTTAATCGGCAAGTCGATAATTTGACCTTGTGTATCAGCCATCAAACCTCTCATACCAACCAACTGTGATACCTGAGATAAGTTACCTCTCGCACCGGAGAATGCCATCATATAAACAGGGTTTAATCTGTCAAAGTTTTGTACAACCTGTTCAGTCAACTTAGCTGTTGTTTC
Source organism: uncultured Muribaculaceae bacterium (assembly GCA_964453315.1). Classification (GTDB taxonomy): domain Bacteria; phylum Cyanobacteriota; class Vampirovibrionia; order Gastranaerophilales; family Gastranaerophilaceae; genus Zag111. Next base: position 3,880 of record CAYVSD010000081.1, read on the forward strand.
TGCCCAAGTGTCAATAACTTTTGTATATCTTTCAACTTCGGTAATTTCACCTTTTAAATATTTATTTTGAGATACTTCAATCTCTTTTTCTGCTGATTCCAACAATTTCTTTTTAACCGGAGGAACAGAAAGGTCTGCTATTGAAATTGTAGTTCCGGAAAGAGTTGCATATTTGTAACCAAGTGATTTTAACGCATCAGCAAGGTTAGCTTCTTTAGCACCACCAAATTCCAAATACATTTGACCTAACAATTTCTTTAACGAACCTTTGTCCATTTGTTTGTTAATGAAATCAGGTAATTTCTTTGTATGTGTATATGTCATTTCCATTTATTTTTCCTTTATTTTCCTTAGTGCCCTAATATTACCTATTTTAAAGGCTTTCTATACAAGTGCTTTTCTAATTTCCTGATTGAAGATTATTCTACCAACAGTAGTTTCTAATCTTTCACCTTTTTCATCCCTTACGACAATTTTATCGTGAAGTTTAATAACTTTAACTTCGTAAGCTGAAATAGCATCTTCAAAGCTGTAGAAGTATCCTTGAACTTCTTGATTAGGATCTTTCATAGTAGTTAAGTAATACATACCTAATACCATATCCTGAGAAGGTGAAACAATTGGTTTACCATTTGCAGGAGCAAGCAGGTTATTAGTAGCTAACATTAACATTCTTGCTTCAGCTTGCGCTTCAATTGACAATGGTACGTGAACAGCCATTTGGTCACCGTCGAAGTCAGCGTTAAACGCTGTACAAGCCAACGGGTGAAGCTGAATTGCACGACCTTCAACCAATTTTGGTTCGAATGCTTGAATACCTAATCTGTGAAGGGTCGGAGCACGGTTCAATAATACAGGGTGTCCGTCAATAACCTCTTCTAAGATATCCCAAACAACAGCTTCGGAACGTTCAATTTTCTTCTTAGCTGATTTAATATTTTGAACGTATCCTCTTTCAATTAATTTGTTAATAACAAACGGCTTGAATAATTCAATAGCCATTTCTTTAGGCAAACCGCATTGATTTAACTTCAATGACGGGCCTACAACGATAACAGAACGACCTGAATAGTCAACACGTTTACCTAACAAGTTTTGACGGAAACGACCTTGTTTACCTTCAATAATGTTTGATAAAGATTTCAATGCTCTGTTATTAGGACCAACAACAGTTCTTCCGCGTCTGCCGTTATCAATAAGAGCATCAACTGCTTCTTGAAGCATTCTCTTTTCGTTTCTAACAATAATTTCAGGAGCGCCCATTTCCAAAAGTCTTTGTAAACGGTTATTTCTGTTAATTACACGTCTGTATAAATCGTTCAAATCAGAAGTAGCAAATCTGCCGCCGTCCAATTGAACCATAGGCCTTAAATCAGGAGGGGTAACAGGAACTACATCCATTACCATCCATTGAGGATCTGTACCTGATTGAATTAAGTTATCTAATAATCTTAATTTCTTGATTAATTTAGCTTTCTTTTGAGCCGCAACATTACCGGCTAATTCTTCTCTGATTTCTTCGGCTACTTTAACCATATCAATTTCAGAAAGAAGTTCTTTTATAGCCTCAGCACCTATTCCGACTTTCAAAGTAGATTCAGGATTTTCTTCTATCCATTCTTCATACTTATCTTCAGAAACAAGATTGAATTTTTTGAATTCGTCATTGTCACAATCACCTTGATCAAGTACAACGTAACTGTTAAAATAAATAACTTGTTCAAGATCTTTCAAAGTCATATCAAGAAGTAAACCTAAATATGACGGAATACCTTTAAGGAACCAAATATGTGAAACAGGAGCCGCAAGTTTAATGTGACCCATTCTGTGACGTCTTACTTTACTATCAGTAACTTCAACACCGCAGCGTTCGCAGATGATACCTTTATGTCTTACTCTTTTGTACTTACCGCAATAGCATTCCCAGTCTTTTGTCGGCCCAAAAATTCTTTCGCAGAACAAGCCGTCACGTTCAGGTTTCAATGTACGGTAGTTTATTGTTTCCGGTTTTGTAACTTCGCCGTGTGACCATTGAAGTATTCTTTCCGGAGACGCTATACTGATTCGTATATAGTCAAAATAATCTATGCTTGTTGACATTTATAATGTTCTCCTTTTAATTTTATTTTTTACAGTTCACCAAATGTTGTCGGTGTTTCAAAGAAATTGATATTCAATAACTCTGAATCAACGTCAGATAATGTACGTTTTGGAGCGGCCTTTCTAAGATCGTCCATATCAGTCATTAAATCAACTTCCGTACCGTCTTTCTTAGAAACCGTAATATCTAAACCAATACTTTGTAATTCTCTTACAAGTACTTTAAATGATTCAGGAATACCCGGTCTTGGGATGTTATCACCTTTTACGATAGCTTCATAAGCTCTATTTCTACCGTTAACATCATCTGATTTAATTGTTAACATTTCTTGTAGAGTATATGCTGCACCGTAAGCTTCAAGAGCCCAAACTTCCATTTCACCGAATCTCTGACCGCCAAATTGAGCTTTACCGCCAAGAGGCTGTTGAGTAACAAGTGAATAAGGGCCTGTACTTCTTGCGTGAATTTTATCATCAACAAGGTGAACAAGTTTTAAGAAGTATGTCAAACCAACTGCAACAGGTCTGTCAAACGGTTCACCCGTTCTACCGTCGATAAGTGTAACCTTACCGTCTTCGCCAACCCAGTCACAGCCGGAAGCTTTAATACCTTCCAAAAGTTCGCCTTTTGTAACTTTTTCTGATTCGTTTTCACCGTACATTTCATCAAATGAAGGTGCTTCATAATGTTTTCCTGTCAAGTATGCTGCCAAGCCTAACAACAATTCATAAGTTTGACCAACGTTCATACGAGAAGGAACACCAAGAGGGTTCAATACGATATCAACAGGAGTTCCGTCAGGCAAGAACGGCATATCTTCTTTAGGAAGAATTCTTGAAACGATACCTTTGTTACCGTGACG
>CAYVSD010000082.1:0-6610 GCA_964453315.1 uncultured Muribaculaceae bacterium
GCATACAAGAAATTATATGGTGGTAAAAGTTAAAACAGACAAGGATTTAGAAAATGAGATAATTACTACGAAAGTACTGAAAAATCAAGGAGAAGAGTTGATTGGAAAAATATAAAAATTTTTTTAAATTTTTTATGATTTTTGTCTTGACAAATAATATACATATTAATATAATCTAATTACAAACAATGATATGAAATGGTGGCAGGAGGAGAAATCCCTTAGCCTTAAAAAACCATTTCCTACGCCGTGCTAATATAGCACGGCGTTAGTTTTAGATAAAAACACAAAAGAGAGGAAGTGGTGATAAAAATTCGACCAATAGGTACAAAAAAGAGATATTTGTTGTTACAGATTTTTTGTATTGCAAATTAATAGAAAAAGTGGTAAAATAATAATGCGTGAAAACGTAATATATTTTATAGGAGGAATGTATGAATATTAAATTTAATGTAATTATACAAAAGGAAGAAAATTGGTATGTTGCAAAATGTATTGATAACAGTGTTGCTTCTCAGGGAAAAACAATTGAAGAAGCAATGGCGAATTTAAAAGAAGCATTAGAATTGTTTATGCAAAATGAAGAACCAATAAAGCCAAAAGAAATATTTGTAACGACATTGGAGGTGGCAATATGAGTTCAAAATATCCTGTATTACCACCTAATAAGATAATAAAAACAATGAAAAAATTAGGTTTTGTAAAATGTTCACAAAAAGGAAGTCATGCCAAATATATAAATTATGAAAGAGGAAAAGTTTTTATTATACCAATGCACGACGAAATAGCTAAGGGAACTTTGAAAAGCATTTTAGAACAGGGGGATATAGATTTAGAATAATTTTTAAAAAATCTATAATTTAAAATCAGTTATTTTAATCAATTATGGGGGATTATATCTTATTATTTTTTTAAAGAGAAAACTTCAATAGTATTTAATGTAAATATTATTGAAGTTTTTTGTATTATATCAAAGCTGTGATAATTTTAATAGTTATAATTTTATATATTATTACAAATTGTACGACAGTTGATTTTTGTCTAAATTATTAAATATTTATAAATTATTAAATATTAAGAAAAAACGTTGACAAACTAACAATATTGTTATATAATGTTAACCGTGGTTAACATTACGCGAATTTAATAACATAAATAAAGCTTAATTATTAAAAAGGAAGGATCTTTAAATGATTTCAAAATCGCAAGAAGAATATTTAAAAACAATATATATTATTCAAAAGCAGGATGAGCAACCAAGAGTAACAGATATTGCAGAAAAGATGAATTGCACCAAAGCAAGTGTAAATAAATCTTTGAAAATATTAACAGAGCAAAAATTAATAAATTATGAACCTTATGGCAAAATTGAATTAACAGAAGAAGGTATAAGGCTTGCAAAAAAATCGTTAGAAGCAGATGATATTGTTTTTTTATTTTTAAAACAAATATTAGGAGAAGAAAAAAGTATTGCCGAAGAAGAGGCAAAAGAAATAAAGATGGCAATGAAAGACACAACTCTAAATAAACTTGCAAAATATGTTCATCAAGAACTCGGGTTATATAGTTTAGATTGTGGGTATGATATAAACAATGAGCATTGTATTGACTGTATGAGGAGAATGGTTGAAACATAATTTGATTTTTGCGTCGTTGTAATTATTTTTGAACGCAGTCACGTACACAAAGTACGCTCCTTTGCCTTCAAAAACAATTACGCCTAGCTAAAATACAAATTCTGTTCCAACGGCAAACATAGAGCCAAAAGGCCAATTCTTGAACAACGGCTAGTAAGTGGTTGGAAGAACTAATTCTTGAACAACGGGAAATATGAGATTATTATAAGAAATGAAAGGACTAATTAGAATGAGTGAATTATTAAAAATTACAAAGTTACATGCAAATGTAGGAGAAAAAGAAATTTTAAAAGGATTAGATTTAACTATAAATAAAGGGGAGACTCATGTAATTATGGGACCAAATGGTTCTGGAAAATCAACAACAGCAAATGTTATATTAAATAATCCTGAATATAAAATAACAGAAGGAGAAATTTATTTTGAAGGTGAAAAAATAAATGACCTAAAAACTGATGAAATAGCAAGAAAAGGTGTGTTTATGTCATTCCAATCTCCTGAAGAAGTTCCGGGTATTTCTGTAATGAATTTCTTAAAATATGCTAAAAACAAAACTACAGGTGAGCCTGTAAAAGTATTTCAATTTAAAGAAGAAATAGAAAAAAATATGCAAGAGCTAAAAATGAATTCTAGCTACATAAACAGAAACTTAAATGTTGGTTTTTCAGGTGGAGAAAAAAAGAAAACTGAAATTCTTCAAATGCTAACTTTACAACCAAAACTTGCTATCTTAGATGAAACAGATTCAGGACTTGATGTTGATGCTATAAAAATAGTTTCAAAAGGAATAAAAATGTTTAGTAATGAGAATAACGCTACTTTAATAATTACACATGGCACAAAAATTCTTAAAGAACTTGATGTTGACTATGTTCATATTTTAGTTAATGGAAAAATTGTTGCTACAGGTTCAAGCGAACTTGCAAAAGAGATTGAAGAAAATGGGTATGCGAAATATATAAATTAAATTTGAAAAAAAGAAAGGCAGGGCTGGAAGGCTCCAACCCTGCCGGAGGTTGATGTTACTTTTTGTTTGCAATTTTTTCAAGAGCAGCTGCCATGCGCTCGTAAGCAGTGACAATTCTTTCAGAAGCATCAGCAATCCTTAGCAGACTGCCAGCAGCTTGTTCAGCTGAGAAGGACATCACTTCATCAGTGTCGTCACAGTGCACTTGTTTCAGGTGCTTAGATTCGTTGTTGAAGCTCGTTATTGTATCAAAGTACATATTTACCTCCTTTTGAAAAAATAATTAACAGTTAAATATATTATAACATAAAATACTTGAAAATGCAAATATGACAATAGGTTTAAGCAATAAGACAATAATCTTATAAATGAAAGGAAAAAAATGAAAACAAAATTAGACGAAATAAATAGAAATATTTATGATATAAAAAATAAAGATGAATATGATTTCAAAATCCAAAAAGGTTTGACTAAAGAGATAATAGAAGAAATTTCAAAACAAAAAAATGAACCTGATTGGATGCTAGAGATAAGGCTAAAAGCTTTAGAAACATACAATAAGTTAGAACTTCCTACATGGGGACCAGATTTATCTGAACTTAATATGGATGAGATTGCAACTTATGTAAGGCCTAAGTCAAAGCTAAATAGTAATTGGGAAGATGTTCCTGAAGATATAAAAAATACATTTGATAGACTTGGAATTCCAGAAGCGGAAAAAAAGTCACTAGCGGGTGTGGGTGCTCAATATGATTCTGAAGTTGTATATCATAGCATAAAACAAGAACTTGTAAAACAAGGTGTAGTGTATACAGATATGGAAACAGCAGTAAGAGAATATCCTGAAATTGTAAAAGAACATTTTATGAAATGTGTTCCAATGTCAGATCATAAATTTGTTGCACTTCATGCAGCAGTATGGTCAGGAGGATCATTTGTTTATGTTCCAAAAGGAGTTAAAGTAGATATTCCACTGCAATCATATTTTAGACTAAATTCACCAGAATCAGGACAATTCGAGCATACTCTAATTATAGTAGAAGAAGGAGCTTCACTTCACTTTATAGAAGGATGTTCTGCACCAAAATATAATAAGGTAAATCTTCATGCCGGTTGTGTAGAGTTATATGTAAAAGACAACAGCTATTTAAGATATTCTACAATAGAGAATTGGTCAAAAAATATGCTAAACTTAAATACTAAAAGAGCAATAGTTGGAAAAAATGCACAAATTGACTGGGTTTCAGGTTCATTTGGATCAAAAATTTCAATGCTTTATCCAATGAGTGTATTAAATGGAGAAGGTTCAAAAACAGAATACACAGGAATTTCTTTTGCAGGACGTGACCAAAATTTAGATACTGGATTTAAAGTAATTCACAATGCGCCAAATACTTCAAGTCTAGTAAATTCAAAATCAATATCAAAAAATGGAGGAGTATGCACATATAGAGCACTTGTTAGAGTAAATGAAAATGCAAAAAATTCAAAATGTTCTGTATCATGTGAATCTCTTATGTTAGATGATATTTCAAGGTCAGATACAATACCTGTAAATGATATTAGAAATGATGAAGTAGAATTTTCACACGAAGCCAAAATAGGAAAGATAAGTGACAAAACAATATTTTACTTAATGTCTAGAGGAATTTCTGAAGAGGACGCAAAAGCTATGATAGTAAGAGGTTTTGCTTATCCGATTTCAAAAGAACTTCCACTTGAATATGCAGTTGAAATGAATAATTTGATTAATTTGGAATTAGAGGGGAGTATAGGGTAAAAATATTTGCAAAAAAGAACCGACACAAACAAAAAAGAACCGACACCAATTGAAAAAAACTGCCAACCCCCGGTGCAGGGCACCGGGAGAGGCAGGTTGGGGTTACTTCTTTTCCGGTTTTTCCGGGCATAATGCAAAAATCAATGCAAATAACACCGTAAAAGCAGGCAAAGAACATGCGAAAATTACATAACCCACTTCGTACATTTTTTCCTCCTTTCGAGGCATAAACAAGGCACCATCTAGGCACCAGTTACTAAATTATTATACCATAAAAAACGAGAAAAATCAAATAAGAAAGCCCAAAATGATGCAACGCATCAAAAGGGCTCAGTTTCAGAAATTATATGCAGATAATAAGTAGAAGCACAAACCATATGGCTCCTACTATCCCAACTAATTTATACCCACGATTGGATATAAAACGGAATTTGATGTCTGCAAGAGATAATATTACTAGCAGAACACCTATTAAAAAAAAAACAAGATCAATAATAGCAGTATTCATTTTTCCTCCTTTTTATCTGAAACTATTTTCAACATTACTTATTAAGTATTAATAATACAATACTAATATAGCACAAAAGCAAAAAAAATGCAAATTATGTAAATATATAGAAAGGAAACCGAAAGGTTAAAAAGTTATGATTTTAAACCAAACACCAATAAGAACTTCAAAAAATTATAAAATAAATAACATAGAATTAGATTTAGAAATGCCAAAAACACAAGAAGAATTTGAAGGATTAACAATATATGGAGACACTTCAAATTTTAATATTTCAAATTCTACTAGTAAACAGCCATTAATTTATGGAAATGGAAAAGAATTAGAAAATCAAATTTTTGAAAATGCAAATCAAAATATAAAAATAGAAGAAACTAAAACTGGAAATTTATATTTAGATTTTAATTTAAACGAAGAGAATTCAACATTAGTGGAAAATATTGAAATAGATGCAAATACTAAATCAAAAACTACTATATATATAAAATTTATGTCAGATGATAATTTTAAGTGTTATCATAATGGAATATTAAGAGTAAATGCAAAGCCTAATTCTAAAACAAATATTGTAGTAATAAATATGCTAAATGATTGCACAACTAATTTATTAAGTATAGAAAACATTCTTGAGGAATCTTCAAATGTAAATTATACAATCGTTGATTTTGGAGGGAAGACAAGCATTACAAATTATTATTCAAAATTAGATGGAAAAGGTGCAAAAGCAAATATTAATACAATCTATTTAGGCAAAGGTGAGCAAGTTTTTGATATAAATTATATTGCTGAGCTTTTTGGAGAAAATACAGAAACATATATTGAAGTTCAAGGAGCTTTGAAAGATAAAGCTAAAAAGAATTTTAAAGGGACAATAGATTTCAAAAAAGGAAGTAAAAAAGCAAAAGGTGATGAAAACGAGTTTTGCATGCTTTTATCAGATAAAGCTAAATCAAAAGCGCTTCCAATGCTACTTTGTACAGAAGAAGATGTAGAGGGAAATCACTCAAGTAGTGCAGGAAAAATAGAAGATGACAAATTGTTCTATATTATGAGTAGAGGTCTTTCTGAAAAAGATGCAATGAAACTTATTGTTAAAGCGAAGTTTAATAAGATTTTGGAGACTATAAAAGATGAGAAACTAAAACAAGAAATTGTTGAGGAGATAGATAAGAGGCTAGATTAAAAAAAGAATGAGTTTAGAGCATAAAAAAGCCACCCCAGTGGCATAGTGCATCACTGGGGGGCAAGGGGTCAGCGTCGGTTAATAAAATATGATATGACGAGCCCCAATACAAAACATAGCACAAAACTAGCTGCTGGAGTCATAGTTCCTCCTTCCTACGTACCAACCCGTGGGCGGGTTTCAACAAGTGCCATAGGCACAATTTTAGATAATTATATTATAGCATATTTTTAGAATTATGTCAAAATATTACGTATGAAATGAAAGGATTATAAAAATGAATTTAAAAAAAGATTTTCCAATTTTAAATAACAAAGAGATTACATATTTAGATAGTGGAGCAACGACTCAAAAGCCAGAGAAAGTAATTCAGGCAATAGACAATTACTATAAAACTGCCAATGCTAATGTTCATAGAGGAGCATATGCTTTAAGTGTAGAAGCAACTGCACAATATGAAAAGGCAAGAGAAAAAGTTGCAAAATTTATAAATTCGCCATCTGCAGAACAAGTTATTTTTTCAAAAAATGCAACT
>CAYVSD010000083.1:0-6203 GCA_964453315.1 uncultured Muribaculaceae bacterium
TTTCTAAGCTCATTCTTCGCAAAGAAATTCTTTTCTCTCCCTAGGAGAGATAGAACTTCTACCTCCTTTGGGGGAGCAACTATGGTGCGTCGTTTGACGCACATTTTAATTATTCATAAATCGGTATTGTTATTTCAAACTTGGTTTCTGTTTTGGTCGATTTGGCAAGATTTAGGGTTGCGTTTTGGGTTTCTAAGTATTTTTTGCAAATATAGAGTCCCAGTCCGCTGCCTGTTTGTTTTGTTGTAAATCCTTGGGTAAAAATTTCTTCTTGCTTATTTGGGGGTATCGGTTTGCCGTTATTTGTCAGAATTAAAATCGCGTGATTTCCTTTAATTTCCCCAAATATTCCAATTTTTCCTTTAATTTCAATAGCTTCAATTCCGTTTTTGATAATATTTACTATGCAAGACAAAAATCTGTTTTCGTCGATAAAAATATTTGCGCTGTTTTTTATAAATACATCAAACTCTATATTTTTGTCGCAAACATAAGCTTTTGACAATTCAACACCTTTTAAAACTGTTGTTTTAAAGTCCATTATCATCGCAGAATTTGTGTTAATTGATTTTAAATCAAGTATATTTGAACCGATAATCTGTACGGATTTTTGAATACAATCTATAGCATTATTTATTGAATCGTTATTTATTCCTTCTTTTTCAAGGTTGCGTTTAATAATTTGGGTATACATATCGCAAATCGAAAGGTGATTTCTGATTTCGTGTGAAACCTGTCTGATTTGCAAATCAATATTTTTTTGTGTTAATTGTTCTGTCATATATCCTCTTTTAGTTAAAAATAAAGGGTTCTTACTATTTTAGCAGAACCCTGTTATATATATTGTGTCAGAAATTTTTATGCTGCGCTCATCACTTGAGATTTGCTTGTTGATGGCTTAAATCCGTGGCTCAAAGCGTATAAAACTGCGTTAGTTCTGTCATTAACCTGTAATTTTTGAAATATATTATTTACGTGAGTCTTAACAGTAGTTTCTGATATAACTAATTGACTTGCAATACTCTTGTAGTTAATTCCTTGTGTTAATAAATCAAGAACTTCATTTTCTCTCATAGTTAAACTTGATAATAAATTTTCTTCCATAGAGCTCGTTTCTTCTTTTTGAACAGAAGTTTGGAAGTATTCGAAAAATCTTGTTGTAAGAACTGACGGTAAATAAATTTTACCTTCTGAAACCTGTTCTATTGCGTCGATTAATTTAACGGATGCCATAGTTTTTAATACATAGCCTTTAGCGCCTAATTTCATTGCTCTATAGATTAAATCAGAATCATCATATCCGCTAAGGATTACAACTTTAGTATCAAGGTTCATTTTGTTAATTGATTGGATTGTTTGCAAGCCGTCTTTTTCAGGCATATTTATATCCATCAAAACAATATCCGGATGATATCTTTTAATAAGGCTAAGTCCTAAGTTGGCGCTTGTTGTAGCTCCAACAACGTTATAGCTGCTTTCAAGAGTGATTAATTCTTTGATTCCTCTAAGATGATTAGCGTTATCATCGATTAATAATACTCTTAATTTCTTACTAAAATCTCTCATCATTTATTCCCCCGTTTTTTTATTACTCTTTACACTATACATACTAGACCGTTTAACGGGTTTTGAAATCCATGCACTGATTGATAATTGATAAAATTAAGATTGAAGAAATTATCTAAACCTTTTGATTTAGAAAAATCCTCAACCATGCTCTACATCATGCTTTGGCCGCATGGTGTAGAAATTGTTTACATAAAAAAATAATTAAGCTTTTTGTAGGAATATTTTTTATTCCGCATCATATTAAAAGCGTATTTAATAAAAATTATTCTCCCAGAAGAATGTTATCTATAAGACGTACACCACCGACTTTGCAAGCGATAAAAACTCTTGTGTTATCATTTGCGGTATTTGTTTCTTCTAAATCAGTTTGATTTAAAAATTCCAAGTATTCCAGCTCGTGATGTTCGTTTAAAAAGGAATAAGCTGTTTCTTTTAGAGCTTTTATATCTGTTATTCCTTTTTTATAACAAAGTTTTATGTTGTTAAGAATTTTACTTAGCGCAAGAGCGTGAATTTTATCTTCTTCCGAGAGGTATTTGTTGCGAGAGCTTAGCGCAAGCCCTGACTCTTCTCTTACTATCGGACAAGGTACAATTTGAACATCAATATTCAAATCGTTTACCATTTTTTGAATAATAATAAGCTGCTGTGCATCTTTTTGTCCAAAAAATGCAAAATCAGGCTGTACAATATTAAATAATTTGTTTACTACTGTGCAAACTCCGTCAAAATGTCCGACTCTTGATTTCCCGCATAGTTTGTTTACGTAAAAAAACGGCGGTATTACATAAGTTAAATTGTCGTTTGATAACATTTGCCCTTGACCGTACATTTCAGAAGGAGAAGGTGCAAAGATTAAATTAACACCTGCGTCGTTACATAATTTTGTATCTTCATCAAGGGTTCTCGGATATTTGTCTAAATCTTCCCCCGGACAAAATTGAATAGGATTTACAAAAATTGAAACGACAACCTTATCGCACTTTTCGACGGCTTTTTTTATAAGGCTTAAATGCCCTGCGTGTAAAGCGCCCATTGTAGGTACAAGACCAACCGTAAGGCCTTGTTTTTTCCATTCTTTAACTTGTTCTCTTACTTCTTTTATAGTATGTGACAACATTCTTTATTTCCTTTTAATAATAAATCTGCTTCTTCCTTGGCAAGATGAAATGCCTCATCTTCACTTGGAAATGTTCCGTTTTTGACGTCTTCGTTGTATTTTGAAGCGCATTCTTTTATAAGGGTTTCCATATCGCCATATCTTCTTACAAATTTCGGTTTAAAATCTGAGAATTTACCGAATAAATCGTCACAGACAATAACTTGTCCGTCACAATATTTTCCGGCTCCTATGCCGATTATTGGCACATTTACTCTTTCGTAAATATATTTTGCGCTTTCTTCCGGGATAAGTTCTAATACAACTGTGAATGCACCTGCTTCTTCCAGTTTTTGAACTTGCTTACAAATTTCTTTTGTGGCTTCAACGTTTTTACCTTGAATGACGAAGCCGCCAAGTAAGTTTTGTGATTGAGGCGTAAATCCTAAATGTCCGACTACAGGGATTCCGCATTCAGTTAATCTTTTTATTAATTCAATGGTATAATCATTACATCCTTCGATTTTTACGGCATTTGCGCCTATTTTAATCATTTCTCCGCAATTTTTAATGGCAGTCGGAATATCTGTGTGATAACTCATAAAAGGCATATCTGCAACAACCATAGAACGTTTTGCTCCGCGTACTACAGCTTTTGTAAAAATTGTCATTTCTTCCATACCGATAGAATTAGTGTTTTCATAACCAAGAATTACCATTGCCACGCTGTCTCCTACAAGCAGCATATCAATTCCGGATTCGTCTAAATATTTTGCGGTGGAATAATCATAGGCCGTAAGCATAGAGATTTTTTCGCCGTTTTCTTTCATTCTTTTTATGGTGTTTACAGTAACTTTTTTTATCATAAGCTTATCCTTTTATTTCTTTTCTAAACCAATAATAAACAGCGCGGGCAACTTTGCCTGAGCTGTGGCGCACAAGTCCTTGTTTGTTAGCTTCGACAAGGTTTCTAGCGCAAATTTGTATTCCTAATTTTTTAATTTCGTCAATATCTGTTTCAATAGGGTAAGAGCCTGATTCTTTGTACTTGTCCGCCAAATTTTCAGGGATATAGTCATTAACTAAAACGGCATCTACAATTTTGTGACCTGAGTGCTGAATTAAAGCTTTCAAGTGGTCAGATGCTGTATAATCATCGGTTTCTCCCGGTTGTGACATAATATTGCATACATATATTTTTTTAGCTTTTGATTTTGCAATTTCGTCAGATATTTCTTTTATTAAAAGATTTGGAATTACGCTTGTGTAAAGGCTTCCTGGCCCTAAAATTATTAATTCGGCTTGTTTTATGGCTTCCAAAACCTCAGGTAAAGCTCGGCAGTTTTCAGGGTCGGAAAATAAACGTTTAATTTTTCCGCCTGCTTCAGGAATAGTTGATTCACCGTGAACTATTCGTCCGTCAGTCATTTCTGCAACAAGTTTCATATCATCCAGTGTTGAAGGTAAAACTCGTCCTCTTATGGATATAACGTTAGAAGATGCTTTGATTGCTGATACCATGTTGCCTGTTATTGCACACATAGCGGTTAGGAATAAATTACCAAAGCTGTGCCCTTCAAGTCCTTCGCCTGTTTTGAAACGGTATTTGAATAATTTTGTAACCAAGTCTTCGTCATCAGCCAGAGCTGTAATACAGTGACGAATATCTCCCGGTGGTAAAATTCCTAAAGATTCTCTTAGACGTCCCGAGCTTCCACCGTCGTCGCCAACTGTAACAACAGCGGTAATGTTGTTTGTAATATTTTTAATCCCGCTTAATAACATAGAAAGCCCTGTTCCGCCGCCCACTGCAACAATTCTTGGGCCGCGATTTAGTTTTCTGCGTCTGTATAAGTTTTCAAGCAGTATATCATTATCTTTGTCGCCTTCTATATCAAGAATAGAGAGGTTTGTTTTTTGCCAGCCTTTGAAGAAAAATGCCGCACCAAACATTATCAATCCGAAAGCAAGCCATTCTGTGGAAATTGTGTTTGCGATTTTGCTGATAAATTGCATTGTGTAGAATACAGGTTTTATATCAAACCAAATCAAAATTCCCACAGTCATTAATATAGTGCCTGCAAGAGTCAGAGCAAACCAACGTTTTACTTGTAATCCCGGTATTAACCAGCCGACTTGTTTCGGCATTTTTATTTTCTTCATCATACTTATCCCTTTTTAATATGCGGTAATTATATATTTACCCTTTTAAACCTTCTCCTCCGACCCAGCCGGATTTTTGTGCGTTTATATAATTGTATGGAAGCGGATTAATTATTTCGTGCGCTTTTACAATCAATTCTTTTGCGTTAGAAAGCTTGTCTGAAAAATGTATTGTGTCAGCTTCTACAATTGTTTTGTTGCCTGTGTTGTTTGAAACTTGAGAGTTTTGCAAAAGATTTTTTAATCTTTGAATAGAAATATCTGTGTTTTCAAGGTCTTTTGCGTTGAAATCAATATTTCCGTCTTCATCATAAATTTTTTCTAAGAATACTTCGTGGGCAACTTGGATATTTTCTTCTTCAGAAATTTGAGCAAGATTTTGTCCCGTTGCGCCGTAATAAATAAGCCAGTTTGAACATTTTTTAATAGCTCGCGCAATTGTACGGGATGTTTCGATATCTTGAGCGGCTTTGCGATAAAGCGCACCGTGCGGACGTACGTGCTCTATTTCCATATTATAGGCTTTAGCAAATGTCATAAGCGCTCCGACTTGGTACATAACAAGAGCTTCCAATTCATCAGATGGCATGTTCATTTCTCTGTTGCCAAAACCTTGAATGTCGTCATAACCTATGTGAGCACCGATTACTATATTTTTTTCTTTAGCGCAAAGCAAAGCTTCTTTTATAGCTGACGGGTCGCCGGCATGGAATCCGCATGCTATGTTTACGGAACTTACATAATCAAGTAAATCGTATTCGCTTGAGTTTTTGTAAACCCCGAAACTTTGTGCTAAATCGCAGTTAAAATCTATATCTTTAATTTGTTTTCTCTCTAAAACATTTTGCATAATTTATATCCCTTCCATTTGATTATACTATTAACAAAATGATTTACAAAGTTTTTAATTTAATATTAATAAAAGCGGACTGAATTAAATTCAATCCGCTTTTATTTTTTAGTTAAAGTTTAATTATTTTGCGATTTTTTTAATAGCAAGAACGAGTCTTGATTTCTTTCTTGCTGCAGTATTCTTGTGCAAAATACCTTTAACAACGGCTTTATCGCAAAGCTTGTAAACGTTAGAGATAGCAGCTTCAAGCGCTTCTTTGTCAGAACCTTGAGCCAATTCAAGAGCTTTTTTAGTAGCAGTCTTGATTGAAGATTTCCAAGCAACGTTGCGTTGTCTGTTAGCTTCAGCGATCAATACTCTTTTCTTTGCAGATTTAATATTTGCCATTTTATTTTCACCTTTCCTTTTTGTTGTGTGCGGTTAATGACTCCGCACGTACTCTGTTGAGGATGTGAGTATAGGTATTAAAACTCAAAAAAATATTTTTTGCAAGTGGGGTTATAAAAAAGTCGGCGGAGC
>CAYVSD010000084.1:0-5927 GCA_964453315.1 uncultured Muribaculaceae bacterium
GTCCGAAATAATCAAACTGTCTGTTTCTAATAATCAAACTGTTTGTTCTTTTACATTGGGAATAAAAATGTCCACCTATTTGCACTTTTTGTCCCAATATTTGCACTCAAAAGTAGGGTTGACTTTAGTCAACCAAAATATGTCGGTAGACTGAAGTCTACCCTACTACTACTACTGTTATAAAAACAATACTGTTTGGTATAAATAATCGTCTATAATACATAATAAAATCATAATACAAAAGTTATTGTTGGGTTTCACCCAACCTACTTTTTTAATATTCTCATATTCTTTGTTCTTTCTTCTCAAACCGACTGGTATTTTATAATGAAATTGTTTTTTATTATGTCAAAAAATATTTTTAGCGTTTTTATGTATAATAATTAATAGAAAGTTTTTTTAATAATTGTCATGTCTGTAGCTAGTATAACATCAAAATATCAGGTATTTGAAAATTTAAAAACATCATCTTCTTCCTCTCGTCCGAAGCATTTTCGTAGCAGTGCTTATGAGCATGATGTGAGGACCTCTGATAAAATTCAAGCAGGTGTTGGTTCTTTGTTAGGCACGGCTGTTGTTTTAGCTTATATGATGAAAAAACAAAAGGTAAAAAATCCGTTTAAGCTTCAATATGGCTTACAGGATATGGTTATGTTGTCAGGAGCTTCAGTTGTCGGTGGTGTTTCGGTTGGTATGATTGGGGATACAAAACAGGCTCGAAAAAATAAGTTTAAAGAAGGCGTTTTCCAATTTATGAACGGAACAATTCCTACGTGGATTGTTGGTGGTGTTCTAAAGTTAAGTGAGATGAGTGAAAAATTTAATGGTATCTATAGTAAAATTGGTTCTGTTATTTTAGCCTTGGCTGTGGGTATGTACGGAACTGCAACTGTTGCAAATTTGTTATTTGACCCTTTAGATAAAGAGCCTGATAGAAAATTGAAATTAAAGGATTGTTTGGTTAACCTTGATGATGCAATCGGTGTATTTGTACTAGCAAAAATACCTTTTGTTGATAACTTGCATTTGGATAAAATATTACCTGCTATTTTTGCCTATGCTGGTTATAGAGCAGGTAAAAGTAATTAGGCTGTGGTTATTAAGTGTATGATGTACCCCAAATGCTGAAATAGTGTACATTTACCACTATTTAGTTTTGTAAAAATATTGTCTGAAAAGGGTTGTAGGACATTGAGATTTGTGCTAAAATATGCTACAATATTAGTAGGAAGTTCCTATTTACCCACATAGGTTTCCGACGAGTGTTATACCCCACACCACTCTAAAAACAAAAAGGTATCCGAGTAGCGCTAAATCGATGGTGAAATTATGGATACACTTTCTGCTTACAAAAAAGAATATGAGCAATCTTACAGGATTTGGGAATATCTCCTGACTGTTTCAATATTTTTATTGCTAATTTTAGCTAATTCTGTTTCCCAGCCTCCGATTTTTGCAAACGATTTAATTGCAACTTCATCAATTTCTACTCCGACTTTAATTCAGACTGCACGTTATATTAAAGAAGAAGTTAATCCAAAGGTTCGTAAAGAAAAATTTGAGAATAGAGTTAATTTAAAATATAAGGGATTTGCGGTTAATAATGTTGTTGACGGGATTAAGCATATACAGATGACAAAGTATTATAACGGCAGGCCGGTAAGAATTAATATTGTTGAGGTTAATCAGCAAGTTGCATCGGATTACGATATTTTACCGGCGACTGCCTCTGATAATGTTTTAAATCGAAAAGCAACTGTTCGCAGTATTGCAAATCGTACAAATTCTATCGTGGCAATCAATGGAGGGTTTTTCAAACCTCAGACAGGTGTTCCGTTAGGTACACTTATGATTGATAAAAAAATATATACAGGTCCTATTTATGATAGAGTTGCATTAGGAATATTTGAAAACGGTTTTGATGTTGGCAGGGTTCAATTAAATGCGAAAATTATATCCGGAAAACAGGAAATTAAAATTGATAATATAAATCAGCCAAGAATGCTATCTTCTTACGTTCTAGCTTATACAAAAGATTGGGGTGCTTATGCTCCTGCTTCTCCTCGTTATGGAGTTCAATTAAGAGTAGAAGGAAATAAAATTACAAAAGCTTCTGCTAATTCTCTTGCTATTCCTGACAACGGTTATGTAATTGTTGGACCGAAATCAAAATTAGAAAAGCTTTTTGGTACGCAAAAAGTGGATATTCAGATAGGTACTAATCCGAAATGGCAGAATGTAAAACATATTATCGGCGGTGGTCCATATTTAGTAAAGGATAATGAAATTTTTATTGATATAAAGGCCGAGCGGCTTCAAGCTATCGGGGGCAGAAATCCGCGTACTGCAATCGGTTATACAAAGGACAATGATTTGATTTTGATTGCAGCGGACGGCAGAGAGGGAAGTTCAATCGGCCTAACGTTATATGAACTTGCAGCTCTAATGAAATCATTGGGTTGTACGAACGCTATCAATCTTGACGGCGGGGGGTCAACAGTAATGTATGTAAATGGCAGGATTGTAAATCGTCCTGCTCAAACAGGAGGAATCGCGTTATCAAATGCTTTGGTCATTTCTAAAAAGTAGAATAAGATTATTTCTAAAGATCTTATCTAAAATTGGTCAATCTCAGGCTGTTATATTCTAATAATTAAGCCGAAAGAATTTTAAGTGCTTCTTTTAAGATTTCTTCTGCACTTGCATTTTGATTGACTAACAGTATCGCTTTAGACAAGGCTTCATCTGTTTCGTTTTTTTCGTAACCAAAAGATGATAGAACCATTCGAGCGTCTTCAATATTTTGAGAAGATATGTTTGTTTTTTCTGTTATTTTTGATGTCGGAGTTGTTCCTTTGTAGGGGGTTAATTTGTCTTTTAGTTCCAAGATAATTTTTTGTGCAAGTTTTGGACCGACACCTTTTGCGCGTGTAAGTTCTTTATAGTCTCCTTCAAGTACAAATCCTACAAGATTGCTTACTTCAAAAGAGTTTAAAATTGTAATTGCCATTTTTGAACCAACACCGGAAACTGATGTTAAAATATTAAATATATCTCTATCTTCTCTTTTTATAAACCCGCAAAGGCTCATTTTATCTTCTCTGTGAAGCAATACGGAGTATAATTTTAATTCTTCTCCTGATTCGGGCAGGCGTATAAAATCTCTTTCCATTATTTCAAAAATATATCCGATTCCTTGAATTTCAATAGTCGCAATATTCCCTTTCGAACCGGAATTTTTGTGAGTAAGTATTCCTTTAAAATAATCGTACATTTTACCCTCTTAATAGCGTTTTTATTTCATCTAATTCTGTTTTTAGATTATTGTCGGTTTTTAATTTTTCATTAATTAAATCGTAAGAATACATAACAGTAGTATGTTTTTTGTTAAAAAATTCTCCGATAGATTCATAACTCATTTTTAGAACATCTCTTGCCAGATAAATTGCAACGTGTCTGGCATGAGCTATTTTTTGTTGGCGTGCAGTGCTTTTAAGCTCTTCTGTTTTAAGTCCGTAATATTGCGAGGTTTTTTGAGCAATAAGATCAATATTTAATTCATTTTTACGCAGTTCAAGTTTTAGTGCTTGGTATGCGGTTTCCATAGAGATTTTTTTGCCGGAGAAT
The DNA here is from genome assembly GCA_964453315.1 of uncultured Muribaculaceae bacterium. Classification (GTDB taxonomy): domain Bacteria; phylum Cyanobacteriota; class Vampirovibrionia; order Gastranaerophilales; family Gastranaerophilaceae; genus Zag111. Next base: position 3,628 of record CAYVSD010000084.1, read on the forward strand.
TCTGCGTAAGCCGCAACCTTGTTGTATGCACCTTTTAGTTCTCTAACGTTATTATTAAAGTTTCTTGCAACATATTCATAAACTTCGTCACTGCTTTCTGCTTCAAGTTCTTTTGCATAAGATTTAATTATTTCAAATCTTGTTTGATAATCAGGCGGAATAATATCTACAACAAGTCCCATTTCAAAGCGAGTTCTTAATCTGTTGTCAAGAGTCGGTATATCTTTCGGTAATCTGTCTGAAGCTATTACGATTTGTTTGTTGTTAGTATATAAAGCTTCAAATGTAGAGAAGAAATCTTCCATGGTGCGCATTTTTGATTCAATAAATTGAACATCATCAAGTAGCAATACGTCGCAGCTTTGGAGTTTTTGGTGAAATTTTCTCATTAAAGAATTGTTGCATGTTTGTTTGCGCTTACCGTTTGTTTCGGTAAATTGAAAGCATTTAACCCATTCGTTAAAATATTCTTCCATTCGAATATATCGAACTTTTAATTTTGTATTGAAAAGGATGTAGTGTCCGATAGCTTGTAAAAGGTGTGTTTTGCCAAGACCCGAAGCTCCGTATATAAATAACGGGTTAAATTTTTTAGAAGGGTTGTTCGCAACAGAATATGCTGCATTGTAAGCAAATCTTGAGTTCTCACCTATAACAAAGTTTTCGAATTTTAAATTCAAATTGAGATTTGCATCGGATTGCATTTGTGCTAAAGATAGTTTTGCTTCTTCTTTTTTGCGCTCATCTTCACTTTGACCGGCAACAATTTTAGAAAGTTCTTTTTTTCGATTTTTAATATATGTTTTTGCGAGATCTGGGTCGTATTGGAGGGAAAAATTAGAATCTTCTCCCAAAATATTTTGTACAGCTTCTTTTATATTTGGGGTCCAATCTTTTTTAAGAATATCAACAGAAAGCTGTTGAGGTGAAAGTAATACGAGGGTATTATTTTCATAATCTGCAGCTTCCAAAGGGGTAATCCATGTATTAAAAACATGTTCCGGAATTATAGATTTCAATTCGTCTTTTACATTATTCCAGGCTCTTTTTACCTCTTGAATATCCATGATAAAATTTTACAATAAAAATTTTTTAATAAAAGAAAAAATAAACTTTTGTGTATTGTTGTCAGTTATAAATTTTTTAATTTTGGCAAAAAATATTTTTATATTTTTTATTTAATGTATGCTTTCAAGTGTAAGTGTCTCAAAATTTGAAAAATGCTATCCTACCAGATTGAAAAAATATTTTAGATCGAATATTAATTATTTGGATTATGAAAAGTTGATGGGGGATAAAACAAAAAGTATTATTGGAAATTTGCCTTCAAATATAATAGAAGCATTTTGCTGTGATAAGAAGGAAGGTGTTTTGGATTTTCAGACTGCATTATCTGATGTTTCTGATGTAATTCGTGATAGATATTTTAAAGCTAAAATTCAAAGATTAAAATATTGGGATTTTAATCTTTTACCAAAAGAACAGAAACAAAATTTGGATACTTATTTTTCAAATTATTTTAATGAGAGAGTAAAGCATTTATTTCCAAAGGGAACGAAGTTTTATCTGCAATATGTTAACAGGGGCGCATTTAAGCTTGTTTTCAGATTGTCTATGGTTGATAAAGAGTATAATCGTTTGATACATGATAAGGCCTTGCAGATTTGTGTTAAGCGTACTGATGAAATGTTGGGTTTAAAGGATAGGCACAATATTTTTGCGGAGACTAATTGGTGGTATTTTTTAACAAAAAATTGCGGTCATAGATTGGATAAAACTCAATTTAGCCGTTATTATCTTTCGGATATGCGCAGTCGATATATGTTAACAGAATTTATTGATAATGGGATATCTCCTACAACTTCATTTGTAAATATATTAAAAATATTTGGAGTTCATTGTGCAGATAGTAAGTATAATGATCCGATTTTAGGGAAATTGTATGATGGTGGCGGATATTTAAAAACTAATGATTTTATAGGTGATAAAGTTGTTCTTCGATATTTTAAAAAGCTCTTTCATCAAAAAAATAAAAAAGAGCTTCAAAAGTTAATTGAGGACATTCAAACGAGATTATTGAATCCAAGGACACCTCATAGGGATAAGATACAAAAAGCATTGGATATATTTGAGTCACGTTGTTTAAATAAAAGTAGTTGACAATAAAAAATGTTCTTGGTAGGATAATTTCACACGGTGATTTACCCGAACTATGAATAGTTGATAAGCGCTTGTAGCTCAGCAGGTAGAGCACTCCCCTTTTAAGGGATAGGTCGCGCGTTCGAATCGCGCCAAGCGCA
>CAYVSD010000085.1:0-5833 GCA_964453315.1 uncultured Muribaculaceae bacterium
CATTCTTCGCTAAGAAATTCTTTTCTCTCCCTAGGAGAGATAGAGTATCCCCTCTTCTATGGACACAAGTTCGAGCAGACGAAAATAATTTCCCTCTCCTATGGGGACACAAGTTCGAGCAGACGAGGAACGAGTCTTGCGAGACTGCGTGCATGCGAGCGTAGCGAGTCGCAGAGGGTCAGGGTGAGGGTTGTTCCTCGCAAGGGGCTATTGTTGGGCAAGAATGCCCAACTTACAATTTACAAATAAAACTTATCAATATTTTTTATGTTATAATCTGTCTATGATAAAGATGATTGCAACTGACATTGACGGAACGATCCTGCCTTATAACGGTATCTTTTCTCAAAAAACAAAGGATTGTATAAAAAAATTGATTGAGAAAAATATCAAAGTTGTTCTTGTAACAGGCAGAATGCACTCATCCGCAACTCCAATTGCTGCTCAATTAGGTTTAAATACCCCCGTTATCTCTTACCAAGGCGGTTTGGTCAAAGATTTTGAGGGTAATACGCTTTATCAAAGAAATCTCGATTCTGATTGTGCAAAAAAAATTATACAATGGGCAAGAGAAAATAATGTCCATTTAAATTTATATATTAACGACAAACTCTATGTCGAAAATGATGATGAGCATATTCAATTTTATATAAAAGGTAAATTTGTTGATTATACGGTTTGCTCGTTTGATGATTTGGATTTAGAAAATATAAATAAACTCCTTGCAATAGATATTAACGACAGTAAACGAGTAACTTCGTGTATGGAGATTTTGAGAAAAGATTATCCGAATTTATACATAGTAAAATCTACACCGAATTTTTGTGAAATATGCTCTAAAGAAGCAAAAAAATCCCTTAGTGTAGAATTTTTATATAATATGTGGGGATTAAAAAGAGAAGAAGTTTTGACAATCGGAGATCAAAATAACGATCTTGACCTTATTGAATGCGGAGGAATCGGCGTTGCTATGGGGAACGCTACAGAAGAACTAAAAGACGCCGCAGATTATATAACCGACACCGTAGAAAACGATGGATTTGTTAAAGCAGTTGAAAAATTTGTATTAAATTAATTTTCATCAGCGCAAAAATTTCCTGAACCATCATTAAGCGGATCTTTATCTTGTCCGTTTTTGTAATATTTTTCTATCAATTCAATTTCTGATTTAGAACAAAAAATATTTTGTCCAAGGTTTGCACGCTCAAAACATTTTTTCGTCACACCACTTTGTTGTAAAGTTCTGGGAAAACAATCTTGGGTATAAACCGGCTCAACAATACCGTCAACCATTCGGGATTTTTGGAATTCGCTAATCGAAAAAACTTTATAGCAAAATAAAACTAATATACAAATTATGATTAAAACTAAATTTCTAATGCGCATAATAATATTCTAGCACAATAAAAAACTAAACAGATGTAAAAGAACTGTCAATTTGAACATTTTGAACAATGATTATAAATGTATTATTGTGATATTTTTCTTTTACTGTGATTTAATATGAATATTAACATTTTTTTAGTATAGACAACGATTAATTTAATTTACAATTTAAGTTTAAAATTCATCCTCTGCTAAAATTCTTAATATCCTGTGAGCTTTTTTCAATTGCTCAGGTTTTAATTTTATTTTATCAATATAAGCAAAAATATCTTCAATAATATCTTTTTCGTCTTTTAAATATTCATAGGAAAATAATATATCTGCAGATACATCCAAAGTCGCTAAAATTTTGTCCAAAGTTTCGGAAGTGACAAAATTTTCACCTGCTTCTATTCTATTTAAATTACGAGGTGAAATTTCAATCATATCGGCAAATTTTTCCTGAGTATATCCTTTTAATTTTCTTAGTCTTTTAACTTTTTTACCAAGTAAATTTTTTATACCCATATTTAATGCCTCTTGCCTACGTCTGTTTTTTTTAAATTATCTGACGTTAAATATCATTTTATATTAAGTTTTGTAAATCCGTAATGGCTTATGTAGACAGTATTTTAGATATTAACGACTTTTAATATCTTAATTTTAGTAAATTTAATAGAGCGTAAAGTTTTTATATAGATGTAAGTAAATATACTTATTCAAAGAGGACATTTTAAAATAAGGAGAATTATTATGACAGAACCAGTAAAACCAGTTAACAACAAGACACAAACTGTTCAAACTAATCAGCCTAAAGCTAAAACTGATAAAGTTCGAATAGGAAATGTGGAATTTAAAAGAAATGAAATTATTGAAGACAAAACGAAAACTTATGTTCAAAATGGTAAAAAAATGAATACAGTATTCGTAAAACCCGGGGTTCAAATTGATTTTCCTGACCAAAATCCTAAAAATCACGCCAGTGTAAGAAATACGGGAGTAGTGCCAGAATGGTATAATCCTGATAGATCATATATTCAAATAGAAAATTTAGAGAATTCAAAAATATATGGTAATCCTAATAGGACTGATTTTATTGATTTAAACGGAAAATCTAAAAATAATACGGTTATTGTTGATAAAAAAGAAAGCTGGTATGTAGATGGAAGTCAGCGAAAAGATTATATTACTCTCGGAGCAGATACAAGTAATAATACTGTGAAAATGGATGAAAAAGACGAATTGGATATTCATTATCATCGCACAAGTGTTTATTTTGGCACTGAAGAAGTCCAATCGCCAATTGGTAATTTAGAAGTAGAGGGAAAAGGTACAAGCGAACAAGAACTTCAATTGAAAGCCTCCATTGATTATCCGCTTCATAAACATATCCAACAACAAGAATAAACTAGTTAATATGTCGGGTTTCAACCCGACAACAACTCTTGAGTTCGTAGATATTTCTCTTGAGTGTTGCTCGCTCCCCGCTTACACTCAAAAGCTCTCGTCATTTACCAGATGTATTTTATTGAGTAGTTTGGCCGGAAGAAAACAAATGTAGGTTGGGGTTTCTACCCCAACACCACTAAATTGTAGCGGTCGGAACATGATTGATGATTTAAATTCCAAACTACTCCAAAAGTGACTTTTCTTGCACTTTTTTACTCATTTTTTGCACTATTCTTGCACCCTATTGCACAAAATTGCACCCAAAAGTTATTGTTGGGTTGAAAACCCAACCTACAAACTTCCGACCAAATGTCCTGTTAAAAGGTAGTTAAACAATATATAAAACTATTATTCCAACTTGCATGTCAAACTTGTGTTCTTTTATGTCAAAATCCCTGATACTTTACAACAAAATAAAAAAGACAGGTGTAAAACCTGTCTTTTTTATTTAGCAAGGGAGAGACTCGAACTCTCGACCTCTCGGGTATGAGCCGAACGCTCTAGCCAGCTGAGCTACCTTGCCATATCGGTCGTGTAATTTTATTTTTACATAAAGATTTTTGAATGTCAAACCTTATCTTTTATCAGTTGTTTTTATTATATGCCAGCCAAATTTTGTCCCTACAGGTTTTGAAATTTCACCAATACTTAAATCAAATGCCGTATCAGAAAATTGTTGTTCCATTTTTTTACGGTCAAAATATCCTAAATCACCACCATAGATTGCTGAAGGACATAGTGAATATTGATGAGCTGCTTCTTCAAATGTTATTGTGCCGTTTAAAATGTCTTTGCGAATTTGTACAGCATCTTTGCGCTTTTTAACAAGAATATGGCTTGCGCGCACTTCTCTTATATCCAAATTAGGATTTAAATACATAGCCAATTTAGAACGATTTTTCGCCATTGAATTATAATATTCTTGTACATATTGAATTTCGCGCATTTGTTTTGCGGTCATTTGCGGCATTGTTTGTACAGAAGATGCTTTTGTTTTCTTTTTCTTTGAAGGTTTTTCTTTAGTTGATTTTTGAGTATTTTCAGCATTTTCTTTTTCAGTTTTTTGCTTTTTTACCTTCTCTTTTTTTATCTTTTCTTTTTTAAATTTAACTTTTTTTTCTTTAACGGGCTTAATTTCGTCTTCGTTTTTTATTTCGGATTCAGTAATAATTTCAGAAGATTCTTCAGTTATTTGAGCAGGTTCAACAGGAGGTAATTCTTGTTCAGTTTCAACCGGCACAGGAACTATTGGAGTTGGTGCAGATTTTTTCTTTTTACCGAAAGCTTGCGCACTCAAACCGGAAAATAATATTGCAAATGCCATAAATAATGTTAAAAATACTCTCATTAGTCCTCCGAAATTATTATAACATTATTTTATTACAATTTTTTCTAAAAAACAAATCTACAGTTGAATAGTTCTCAAGACAAAATAATAGCGATAATTTCCCCAATATACAATTAGCGAAATAAAATTATTATCAAGATCATCCGCTTCTAAAAAAGTGTCAGGTATCGGCTCGCGCTTTGAAGATTTTATATATTTCCCCACGAGTTTCAATGTTTTTTCTCTAATACGTTGTGCCGTTGTCATTTTTACTTGAGGAAGATTATTTTTATAAAAATCCATTGGCACCATTTCTTTTTTATAACAAGGCACAATATATCTTACTTTTCCTGCCTCTTTGAAAAGGATATACCATTTGCCCTCGTGTTCACGCGGGGTTAAAAGATAATATCCCGGCTCAATCGCTACGGATTTGAAATATAAAGGAGCTGTAAGCCTAAATAACGGATACGGTGACCAGGTTGAATTTTTAGTGTCGAGATATTCTTCAGGGTCAATGTTATGAAGATACTTAAAATCCGGTACAGGCATATCACGATACATTTGTTCAACATCAATATCTTCAACGTACTCCCCTTCAGAAATTGGTTCTTCATCCACATCATCAGGATAAGTTGTTTCACTCTGAGTTGTTTGTGCCTGATTTTGGGCAGGTAGTTGAGTATTTTGAGGGGGTTGTTTTGATTTATTCCAAAACGCACCGTATGCGCTTGACAAAGAAAATGATAAAACTATCAATGTTATTAAAAACTTTTTCATAAAATCATTTTAATGTTTTTTTACTAAAAATCAATCATTGGTTTAGTGTAAATTAGCCTTCTAAAGTTTTAACGAATTTATATATTAAAAGAGTTAAATTTTCATTATTTTCAATTATATTTTTCAATTCTGTTCTGATATTTTCCAAGTCGTTTATATGCTCAAAAGAGAATATCTCATTAATTTTTACATTCAAAACAGAGCTAATTTTTTCTAAATTTTCAGCTTTAGGATATGATGTTCCGTTTTCTATTCTCCAATAATTTGCGTGATGCATATTTAACTGTTCTGCCATATATTCTTGTGAAAATCCTTTTAATTCACGCAATTCACGAATTCTTTTCCCTAATTGTTTTTTCAGTTCCATACATTTATTTAAACTGAAACCGACCGCCTGTTTTATTATATAACATACATAAATTTTATAATATATTGACATGTTATACATAACAATATAATATGTAGTACATAAATAGACACGTAAATTTGTATTACATGCAAAAAAGGAGAAACTCATGAAAAAAAATGCTTTTACGCTTGCAGAAGGTGCTACGCACACAAACATGCTACAAAGGGTTGGTAACGGATTCACGTTAGCGGAAATCTTAATAACCCTTGCAATTATCGGTGTCGTTGCAGCAATGACAATACCTACGTTAATTGCAAAGATTAACAGTATCGTTACAGACAACCAACAAAAAGTATTCAATGCAAAAATTATTAAGGGCATGAACTTAACAAAAACTGCAGGTGATTTAAACGACACTTATGACTCTACCTATGATTTCTTAGTAAACGGCCTAGGCAAAAACCTAAAAATGGCTAAAGTATGTGATAAAGATCACATAAGAGATTGTATCCCTTACGATAAAATTAAATTTGATAAGAAAGACGGTACAGAAGATACAGTAA
>CAYVSD010000086.1:0-5787 GCA_964453315.1 uncultured Muribaculaceae bacterium
GGTTTTTACCTAGGCCGTTTGTTAAAAAGTCGTAAGTGCTTGTGTAGGTGTCGTTTAAATCCCCTGCAGTCTTGGTTAAGTTCATACCCTTAATAATTTTTGCATTGAATACTTTTTGTTGGTTATCTGTAACGATACTATTAATCTTTGCAATCAACGTTGGAATAGTCATCGCAGCGACTACGCCGATGATTGCAAGGGTGATCAAAATTTCTGCTAACGTGAATCCGTTACCAACCCTTTGTAGCATGTTTGTGTGCGTAGCACTCTCTGCTAACGTAAAGCCTTTACTCTTTTCCATAATAACTTTCTTTCTTTAAATATCTTAACCAAATAAACTTATATATTTATTATTACATGAATTCGTTTAAAAATCAATCCTTTATTACATTTATTAATTAAATGTGAAATGAATATATATAATTTTAAATAAATATGTGGAGTCAGATATGTCTATAATGAATGAATTGAAAAAGGTTTTGCTTGATGTAAATGTTAATTTAACAGAACTTGCCAATGCATTAAGTAAAAAGCTCGGCAAGCCGTACTCAATGCAAAATCTTTCCAATAAACTCCGCAACGAAACAATTACCCATAGAGAAATGCTCATTATTGCTGATATTTTAGGATATGATATTAAATTTATCCGCAAGAATAATTGAATTTTATAAAGTTAAGTAAGAGCCTAAACATCTGAAAAATGGAGTGAGAGGTTTTATTTCTTCTATAGCTTTTTGTATATTCGATTCTTTAATATGTCCGTCAAAATTTACGATAAATACATATTCATCAGGTTCTGTCTTAGGCGGTTGAGAAGAAATATATGTTAAATTGATATTATTTTCCAAAAATATTTTTAATATATTTAAAAGCGCTCCCGGCGTATTTCCTGCTTTAAAAGCAATCGTTGTTTTTGCATTTTTCACTGTTTCTGTTTGTATATTGCCAATTAATACATAGCGGGTATTATTATCTTTATCGTCGTGTATATTGTCTTTTAAAACATTTAGCATAAAACTTTGTGCAATTTTTCTGTTGCCGATAGATGCGAAAGTTAAATTGTGATTGGATAATTCTTTTGCGGAATCAAGCATTGTCGGAGATTCTATAATATTCAAATTCATAGGTAATTCATTTTTGATAAAATCGTGACATTTCCCAAATAATCGAGGAGTTGTAATTAAGCCCGTAATGCTGTAAAATTCCGTCGTTTTAGATAGCAGACAGTATTCAACTGGCATTATGATTTCCTGAATAATTTTAATGTCGGGATTTTGACAATTCATAAGGCAATCAAAAGATTCTCTAACTGTTCCGTCAAGAGTATTTTCTATTGGTAATACGCCTAATGTGTCGGGGTTTTGCGCAACATAATCAACAATTTGTTTTATCGTTGTTAATGGTGTTTTAAAACAATTTATATTATTTTTAGAACAAAATTCGTCTGTTGCCATTTCGGAAAAAGAATTTTGCGGTTCTAAATATGCGATATTTTTCACAGTTTCAAAATTCAACATTTCAATCTCCCAAATCTATTATATCAAATTAAAATTAAAATGAAATTATTTTCAAACCTTTACATAATATTAAGATTATGGTATTATTTTTTCGGAATTAAAAAAGGGGTATATATGATTATAAAAAGAATTTTAATATCATTATTATTAGTTTGTTTTATGCAAATACAAACTTTTGCATTAGCGGATTTAGATGTAATCGAAACACATTCTAATGAAATTAAAAATTATTCTGCTACAACATCAAATAATGCTGTTAATAAAGAAGCTCTTGAAGAAGCGCAAAAAGCTTATTCTGCTGCGGGCGCCGCTGACGAAATTGATATAGTACCTTTATTTCAAAATTGGACAAAAAGAGAAGCGCAGCGAAAAATTAATAATATTGGTAACAAAATTCTTATAGCGAATAATTTGGATAATTTTGCGCGTTTTGCGGTTTCCGGAAAAGAATCTGTTAATGCAAGTGCTAATTTTCATGGAGTAGTAGAGGTTTATAAAGGTTTGTTAGAATATGTTGAAACGGATGATGAATTAGCTTATGTATTAGGACATGAAATAGCTCATATTACAAAAGATGATTCCAAAAAAAATATAATAAGAGGTGTTGTAATTGCAACCGCTGCAATAGGTGCAGGTGCTGTAGTCGGGGCAAACAGTTCAAATCGTTACAGAGCTCGTAATGCTTCAACAACAGCTTCAACAACTGCTCTTGGCGGGGTAATTGCTGCAAGAGCTTTTTCCAGAGGTGCTGAAGCAAGAGCAGACAGATTAGGTATTGATTATATGGTAAAAGCAGGATATAATCCTCTTGCCGCGATTTCCATGATGAATAAAATAATGAACAGAAGATGGTCCGGATTATCTGATCATCCGTCTGGAAATAAAAGAATGATTATGGCTTATCAATATATCGCAAAGAATTATCCGAAATATCTTGTTGCAGGATATGACTCGGTTTCATATAAAAGAGCAATACAATATATTAACACTAAATTAAAAACAAATAATAAAGGAAATAATATTTAAATAAAATGACAAATATAAAATTCGGGACAGATGGCTGGCGAGCAATTGTAGGAAAAGATTTTAACGAAGAGAATGTAGCTCTTGTATCAAAAGCTATAGGTAAATATGTTTTTGATAATTACGGAATTTATAAAAAAATTATTATAGGTTATGACCCGCGCAATATGGCTAAAGAATTTTCAACTCAGTGCGCAAAAATTCTTTCTGAATGCGGATTTAAAGTTTTATATAGCAATAAGGTTATACCAACTCCTGTATTAGCTTTCAATGCCAAACATCTTGAGGCTTGTGCTGTTATGTTTACGGCTTCTCACAATCCGCCGGAATATTTAGGAATTAAATTTATTCCGGATTATGCAGGGCCTGCAACAAAAGAAATTACCGACGAAATTGTGTCAAATATAGGTTCGGATTTTACTTCTGAAATAAAAGGAAAAGTTATTGAAACAGATTTTTCTAAAACTTATTTTGAACATATTAATAAAATTATAGATTTTAAAACTATTAGACAAAATTTAAAATCGCATATCTTGTTTGACGGACTGTATAGTTCTTCAATAGGCTATTTTAATAAATTATTATCTGACAATGATATAAAATTTGACAGCATTCACATGTATCACGATCCGAATTTTGGCGGCGGTATGCCTGAGCCAAAACCGCAATTTATGCAGGAAGCAATAGATTATATAAAAACACATTCTAATTACGTTGCGTTTGCAAATGACGGAGATGCTGACAGATTTGGAGTTATAGATGAAAATGGAGAATATGTTACTCCAAATGAAATTCTTGCAATATTATTAATACATTTAATTAAAAATAAAGGCTATAAAGGTAGCTTTGTCAAAACCGTTGCAGGAAGTTTAATGCTCAATATAGTTTCTGACAAACTCGGTGTAAAAATAATAGAAACGCCTGTTGGGTTTAAACATGTGGGCGAAGCTATGAGAAAGTTTAATCCTGTTATCGCAGGTGAAGAATCCGGTGGTTTAAGTATTCAAGGGCATATTCCGGAAAAGGATGGAATTCTTGCAAATCTTTTAATTTTAGAAGCAATGTCATATACTCAAAAAACTCTTATTCAATTACGTAATGATTTAAAAGATTTTGTAGGATGTGAATTTATTAATACCCGTGTAGATAAGCATTTAGAATCATTAGAAGATGTTAATCCGACTATTGAATATTTTAAATCCCTTGATGAAATTGCCGGAATTAAAATTGCAACTCGTGATGACAAAGACGGAATAAAATTGTATCTTCAAGACGGTAACACTTGGATTTTAGTTCGACCTTCGGGAACAGAACCGCTTTTAAGAATTTATATTGAAAGTGACAGTATTGAAAAAATTGAAAATATTAAAAATTCAATTTAAACATTTATAACGGTAGTGTAAAACCAAAGGTCGAACCGTGATTTGGAGTAGAGTTTACAAAAACGTGACCGTTGTGATGTTTTTCAATAGTTGTTTTTACAAGGTGCAATCCCAATCCTGTGCCTTTTACAGAGTGAGTTTTGTTTTCAACCCTGTAAAATCTTTCAAAAATCTTTTTCTGAAATTCCGGTGCAATACCGATTCCTTCATCTCTTACGGTTACAACTATTTCATTGTTTTCGGAATCTTTGTATAATTTTACTTTTATAACGGAATCTTGCGGGGCGTATTTTATCGCATTAGAAAGATAATTTGTTAACGCTCTTGCTATAGCGTCATAATTACACATTACAAGCGGAAGATTTTGTTCTTTTTCTGTTTCAATATTTAAATTATGTTCTTTCAAAAGAGCCTGAACTTCATTAACACAAACATCAACAAGATTAGACATATCGGTTTCGCTTTTTTCTATTTCAGCATTTGAATCTAATCTTGAGAAATCAAGAATGTCATTAACCATGTTATTGAGTCTTATAATTTCGGTATTAATGGTTCCGATGAATTCTTTTTGGGTTTCATAGTCAAACTCTTCTCCCATTGTATAAAGAGTATCAATATAGCTTCTTAATACGGTAACAGGTGTTCTCAATTCATGAGAAACATTTGAAATAAATTGAGATTTCATTGTATCCATTTCAGTTTCACGCGTTATGTCAATTAAAACTATGATATAGCCGGCATATTCTTTGTTTTGATTAAACATCGGCGAAATTATGGCTTTTAGAACTTTATCATCAAGTGAAACATTAAAAACAATCGGCTTTTTATTTTTTTCTTCTATTGGAATTTGTTTATATTCTTCAATTTTTTCATTAAAACAATAGTTACCGTCAGCATCGACATAATTCATTATACTTGTATTTAATAGTTGATCTTCTTGAAGTTCCAGAAGTTCTTTAGCATGGTTATTAATTAAGGTAACAATGTCATTATTATCACAAACCACAACGCCGTTAGCGATACTCATTAAAACAGCCTGCAATTTGTTTTTTTCTAATGTAAGCTGTTCGACATTAGATTCTTCATACAGGTGCAATTTATTTGACATGTCGTTAAACGCGTTAAAAAGTTCTTGTACTTCTTCGCTAACTTCTTTTGCTTCTATTTTATAACCAAATTTTTTAGAAGAAATTTTCTTTACGCCGTCTCGTAATATTTTTAATTCTCTTGTGATTAAATAAGTATTAATCAGGATTACAAATGCAAATATCAGCCAAACTATTGTAAAAACAAACAAAATAGACGCTCTTGTTGTAGAAGAAACTCTATCTATAATTGAGCCTGATAAACCAACAGCAACCGAACCGCCATCTGACATAGGGGAAGAAACAGAAATGCTAGGAATTTCTGATTTTGCGGCATTTCGGTTTTTGGATTTGTATATCAGCTCTCCATTATTATTGCGAAATTCAATAAATACAATATCTTTATGTGATTTTAAAATAAGATCTGAGTGGGTTTTTAAGATTTCTTTTTTTTGATTTATTTTAGCATTTTTAATTAAATCACCACTTTCAACAGCAATAGTTTTGGAAATAACTTGAGCAAAATTTTTATAACTTTCATCAAGATTTTTTTGAATATTAACAGTTGCAAAAACAGCAATTGCCATGATTAATAATGTACTTAATATCAAACCGAAAATGATTAAGCGGTTTTGTGTCGAAAAACTCATTTTTTGATTTTCATTCATAAAATAACTATAACATAATTATTGATTTATACATAATATTTATTTAAGGTAAATAAATATTAGTTATATTATTAAATAAATGCTCCGCAGGGTCTTTCAGACGGAGGAACTT
>CAYVSD010000087.1:0-5585 GCA_964453315.1 uncultured Muribaculaceae bacterium
CACTTACGGAAACCCTAAAAAAGGTCTACAATATAAACCCGACCACAAATGTCTGTGAAGACCTTAAAAAGATAAAAGGGTAAAGGGGTAAATTAGAGGGGTAAATGTTTTGCAAAAATAAACGAAAAATTTTAAATATTTATCCCTCGTAAACTATTATGTTACAACTGTTTAGGCGTTATCAAAAAGAAAAATTTTATATAAAATTTTTACATTTTTCTTAAAATCTCTTTGATTTCTTCTTTATCCTGTACGAGTTCCCATTGTACGTTAGGCAACGCCTCCAATAAAATCTTTTGTGCCTTGACCGCACGTTTTTCGCCTGTTCTGATATCTTTTGCTTTTGTTTCTATTAGCATTGTTATATCCGGTTTGTTATCTTTTTCTGTCACATAGATAAAGTCAGGAGTTGATGAACCGCCCGTATATAGCGGGACTTTTATTGATTTTCTCGGGAGTTTGCCGAAAACTTTTATTTTTGTTGGAACTTCTTGTTTTTCAACGTCGTGTTCTATAGAACTGTCAAATACTATCGGTTTTTCGTACAAATTCCTTGAGTCATCTTCGACGTCGGTTGCTTCTATTGTGCCGACTAGCCCTTGTTCCAAGTCGTCTTTCAATTGCCCGTCTTTATAAACGGAGGTATCAATGTTATAGTTCAGCGGATTATAATGATATTTCGTCGAATACGTTTCCGCAAAATTATCTTTCCATTTAGCGCATATTGCGTCAAGCGATTTTTGGTTCAGTTTGTTGTTTATTGATTTTGTATCTAACCCGTTATCCGAAAATTCTGCCAATTTATCCCACAGACACTTATGTATCATTTGGATAGGGAGTGAGGTTCTTTTGGCTATTTGAGAAATGAAATTGCCGTAAGATATACTGCCCAAATTAGTGATATTTTTCATTGAACCTTCACTTTCGCTATGCGTAACTCTGTTATTTTCAATATCTTTTTGTGTTTTTATTGTGACGGTATCAATGGTTTCGTTATCGTTGAAGACATCATCGGAAAGTGTTTGCTTGAATAAATCTTCCAACTCTTTTTTATCCAGTCTTTCCAGTGTCAGCATATATCTTTTTGTGATTTCTTTCCAAAGATTTTCAATCTTTTTCCAGTTCTCTTTTCTGAGTTTGATTTTCTTTTTCTTTTCAAAAGCAGGGGTAATAACTTTTGAATTTTTGAGGCTCTTTTGTGCCAGTTCGGGGCACCAATTCAGCAGTTTATCAAATCCCTCTTCTTTAAATGAATTATCTCTTTTAATGATATTTTTATCGTCCAATGTTTCAAGCAAAGTATTCTCATCAATATTTTTGATGCCACAGATTGTTTTAATCATATCATTTGTCAAAGTATCTTTGTTGAGTTCGACAGGCGCGTCCATATTGATTTCATTCACTAATTTTTTACCAAATTCTTTTTCATCCCAACCGATTATGTAATTTAACATCCACGGTTGTGCAAGTCTGTTCCCTGCCTCATCTACGGGCAGTCTCAAGCCTCGTCCGACTTCTTGAATTTTGCTGATTTCACTTCCCGAGCGTCTTAATTTACAGATAGTAAACACATTAGGATTATCCCACCCTTCTCTTAGTGTCCATTTTGAGAAGAAAAATCGCCTTATGTTCCAGTCGCCGTTTTCTTTCTTAAAAGTGAGTGTTCTCTCTTTGTGTAAAATGTCTTGAATTTCTTCTTTTATGGCACTGTCATCGGATTCGCCCCAGTCTTTGGCAAAATATCCGCCGTGGGATTGTGAAATATTCTTTTTTGTTGCGAGTAAATAATCGTGATAATCGCCCTGTGTGTATTCGCTCAAAAGGCTGTCCAGTTTTTTGTTCAACAGTTTTTCAAAGGTGGTTTTTAGCCAACCGTCCTCATTTCTGTAACTGTCGATTGAATCTATAAAGAATAGTGCAATTGTTTTTATTTTGAAACCGTCACGGTTAAAATTCTTTTTCTCTGTATCGAAATGTGCGTCGAGAGCCTGTTGTAGCAATTGTTCCTGATAGGAATTTGAGAAAATTCCTTCCACAAGTTCCATGCCTGTTTCAAGCTCTAAATCGTTAGATAATTTTTTATTTCCGTTATACGTAACATCACCGTCAAACCCGCCTCCTACATCGCTCAAATCTTCTCCGACTTTGATTTGCCATTCTTTGCCGTTTTGTGATAAAACAAGCAGATTTTTTGTTACGCTCTTTACTTTATAGATATTTTGTTCGATGTCGGCAAGGTTTGGGAACTGTACGGCAACCCCTTTTACAAGGTCGTTATTGAATGCCTCTACCGCGCCGAGATTATATTGCGGTGTTCCTCTGAAATAATCCGTTTTTGTGATTTTATTTTTTCCGCTCCCGACACTTATTTCAGGGAAGGTTGCTCCGAAACGGATAACCATTTGCGGGTTGAGTTTATCCATAATATTGGAAAATGTTTTTCCGCCCTGTTTAAATCTGTGCGGTTCGTCTATTATGACAATCGGGTTACATTCTTTTATTGCCTCAATAGGGCAGCTGTAACCTCCGATACTCTGGTCGTAGTCGTCTTTAAAGAGGGCACTGCTCGCCTTGTCCAAGAATCCTTTGTCGCTGATGAGTAAACATTGAATAGTTGTTTTTTCGTTTTTGGTTGTATCATAAAATTGAAAGATAGATGACGGAATCTTTTTTCTTCTTCCTTTTTTGACGGAAAAATCCCCCGATTTTATCTGTTGTAATTCAAGGTGAATATTAGGGAAAAACTTGGAAAAATGTTGTTTTGCATAATCGGAGGTAATAAAATTTTTGGTACCTTCTTTTATTGCAAGGCTTGGTACAACAATTACAAATTTGAACATCCCGAACGCCCTGTGCAATTCGTACATCATACGCGTGTAAACATAGGTTTTGCCCGTCCCCGTCTCCATTTTTATATCAATAAATTGTTTCGGGTTTCGCGCACCTTTCACGAGAGGATTGGAATATATTGAGGTTTCCGTCAGGTCAATTTCGGGGAAAGCCTGCAGTATTCCTTCCATCGCTTTTTCTTGGTGTTCAAGTTCTTCAAGATTGATTTTCATCAGTATCGTTTCTCTATTGTAATAATTTTATCTAAATTGTGCCTGATATTTATTTCCAATTCCTTGACGGATTCCATGTTGAAGGAATAGCCGTAAATGATGATAGAATTAAGGTTAAATTCATGGTTTCCGATTTTGTTCAATAGTTCTTTTGTCTGTTCCGTATTCCAATCTTGTGAGATTAAATACAGGGTTGAATTATCGACATAGTAAGCTTTGTAACCTTTGAAATCAATGATTTCAGGCTGAACATCAAATTTGTAGCCGTCATCCGTGAGCCATGTTCTGAGGATAACATCTTCCCCTTTGGATTTGTCATTGTCAAACTCTCTCACCATATCATCACTGCCTATAAATTTGCTTTCAGGGTTATATTCCAAAATCTTACTTACGGTCTCAACATTAGCCTCTTTGACATAATAATGTTTGAACCCGTAATCTATATCGGCATTGTATTTTTCTTTTAATTTTTTAGAAATTCTTTTAATTCGTTCTTGTCCTAATTCTGAATTAAGATGAGGTCTTTTTATAGTATCCAGAAACTTTATAGCATTTTGTAAAGCATTCTTTTCCAGATTTGATGATTTTTCAACCAGTTTGTCTAAGTTGTCATCAATTTGTACCATTATATAGTTTACGTTGTTAGGGCTATCAATATTATATTGTAATACTGAATGTGCAGTCGTTGACGAACCTGCAAAAAAATCCATAATTATATCATGTTCTTTAAAATTAAAATATTTTATCAATTTTTCTATGTAATCTACTGATTTTGGAAATGAAAAACAATTTTGCATCCCCACATCCTCTAAGTCTGCACTACCTCTTTTATTATCGTTAATAATAGAAGGGATTTTTTCATATGTTTTTTTCTTGATTTGAGGATTGAATTTATCATTTTCAAAATAAATTTCCTCTATGATACCTGAAATTTTGGCATTGGTTGGTTTGCAGTTATTTTTAAAGAAGTTTCGCATATCATTTGAGCTTCGCCATTTTGCTACCAATTCAACATCTTTATCTAATTTCCCGTTTTTTATTATAATAGGTGTTTCATTATACACATTTTCGCTACTACCAGATATTTTTCTGGTTTCTGCGTAAACACCATCTTTCAAATTATAACAAGGTAATCCTTTTGGAAAACAAATTTTAGGCATTGTTTGGTCTTCATTTCCAATTGTACCTCTTGATATTGTATATTTAGAGATACCATCAACTCTAAAGAAATCGATATCTTTGGAATAACATAATAAATACTCATGTTTTGAAATTGTATTTGCTTGTGCAATTTCACTTGGTCTATTTACGGCTATTTCTGTTACAAAATTATCTTCTCCAAAAATTTCATCACACAACAGTTTTAAATTAGCTTGTTCGTTATCATCAATTGATATAAAAATGACTCCGTCGTCAGTGAGCAGTTTCCAAGCAACTCTCAATCTTGGGTACATAAAAGTAAGCCATGCCGAGTGCGAACTCTTCCCGTTTATGGTATGCAGTCGTTTTATTTCTTCGTCGGTCAAGCCGAGCGTGTCTTTCAATTGTGTGTCGGAAAATGCAAAATTATCGGGATATACAAAATCACTTTTTCCTGTGTTATAAGGCGGATCTATGTATATCATCTTGATAGAATTGGAATATGCGTTTTGCAGATGTTTGAGTACATCCAGATTATCGCCCGTGAAAAACAGGTTCTCGGAGGTTTTGTTCTCTTCTCTTTCGTTATGTTCGTTATCAGGTATTATGACCGTTTCCGTCTCTCTGCCCGTGAGTAACCTCGCATAATCTTTCCCAACCCATTTTAATTGGTAACCGTCGGTTGCCTCATCAGGATCGTGCCAGTCCAGTTTAAAATCTTCATTTCTTCCTATAACATCTTTTAACATATGCTCAAACTGTAAAATAATACTATATAAAAATATAATATTCAATATATTGAAATAAGTCAAGAAAAATTTCATTTAATGACAGTTTCAGTCTTATTATTTAACCTTTTACATCATTTTAATGGCACAATTACAAAATTTAAAATATTATATTGATGTAGATTAGGAACAAATTAAATGGCTTTATTGAATCCTGAGAAATTAAAATTTTTCAAGTTACAGAAAAAATTGAACAATCAAGACATTGTTCAAATAACAAATATTTCAAAAAGTACAATTGATAAAATTTTTAGTGGAACAAATCGTAATCCGAGTATTTCTACAATAACAAAAATAACAGATATTTTAGGTTGTACTGTTGATGATGTACTTGATACAGATGTTGCAATATCTTCATATTATAAAGATAAAGAGGCAAACAGTATCGCCAAGAAAATATACGAAACCCAAGCTCTAAAAGAAATCTTTGACCACCTAAAACAATTCAACCCCGACGACATAAACCTCATAAAATCAATCACCACCCGCATCGCAGAGTAAAATTTTTGGTGCAAAAAATTGCACCCTACATGAATATTGAATTACTCGTCGGCTTTCTTTTTGTAACCGCAGGCGCGGTTTGAACATTCGATAA
>CAYVSD010000088.1:0-5244 GCA_964453315.1 uncultured Muribaculaceae bacterium
ATATAAGGTGCTTTTAAATTTAATTTGTTTACTGTTTTTATATCTTTTACATCTATTGTTTTTTCATTACCGCTTTTATCTTCGTATGTTATTTTATCGTAAGGTATACAGTCACGAATGTGTAAACTATCACAAACTTTTGCCATTTTTAGGTTTTTGCCTAGGCCGTTTACTAAGAAATCGTAAGTAGAGTCATAAGTATCATTCAAATCTCCTGCGGTTTTAGTTAGGTTCATGCCTTTAATAATTTTGGCATTGAATACTTTTTGTTGATTGTCTGTAACGATACTGTTAATCTTTGCAATCAACGTTGGTATTGTCATCGCTGCAACAACACCGACGATTGCTAGGGTGATCAAAATTTCTGCTAACGTGAATCCGTTACCAACCCTTTGTAGCATGTTTGTGTGCGTAGCACCCTCGGCGAGGGTGAATGCCATCTTTTTATATTTACCCCTACCCCTGTGCGTAGCACCTTCCGCCAACTTAAAACCACTTTTTTTATTCATTATTATCTCCTTTCATTTAGGGTTATTAATAACATGTTTAATATTTATAGTCAACATGTTTAACATTGTTAGATTGGTTTAAATTAAACCTATAATTATACTGAGGCATATATGAAGGATTCTATTCAGAAGCAATTAGGTAAAAGGATTCAATACCTTAGAAAAATTAAAAATTACAGTCAAGAAGTTTTTGCTGAAAAAATAGGAATCGCAACAAATACGCTTAGTAATATTGAACGCGGAAATGCTTTTATGACAGCTCAAACTCTTGATAAAATTCTCAAAATTCTTGACATATCGCCTGCAGAACTTTTTTCACAACACGAAAAAATTACTGATAATGAAATGCTTAAATCCATTCAGAAAAAATTGAATTTTATTAAATCAGACCCTGAAAAATTACGTATTATGTATAATTTTATTAACAGCTTAATTTAATTTTTATTTAAATTATTTGTTTTTATTTTTTTTCTGTGTTAACCTATTTATAATACTGTTCAAGTAACAGTTGGGGTTAAACACATAATAATAAACAGGAGCACGAGAATGAGTGAAGAAGGTTATTCTCGTAAAATCGACACAAACAAATTAGATAGTATTATCAACGCATGCGGCGGAGATAAATCTCATTTGATAGCGATTTTACAAAAAGTTCAGGAAGAATACAAATATCTGCCTGAAGATGCATTAATTTACATAGGAACAAAAATTGAAGGGCTTTCACCTGCAACCGTTTACGGCGTTGCAACATTTTATGCCCAATTTTCACTTGATCCTAAAGGTAAATATGAAATTAAAGTATGCGACGGAACAGCTTGCCACGTTAGAGGTTCAATGCCTGTTCTAAACGCAATAAAAGCACATTTGAAACTTGAAGACGGCAAAATGACGACACCTGACGGACTTTTCTCTTTAGAAACAGTCAGCTGTCTTGGAGCTTGCGGACTTGCTCCGGTTTGCGTAATAAACGGAACCGTATATCCGCAAATGACATCAGATGCAGTAAAAGTCGTATTAGATACTCTTTTAAGTAAGGAAAGAGGTTAATAATGGTTGATTTAAATATAGATATAAAAAAAGAACAACAAAATGCTCAGGAAAAAATTAAAGAACAAGGCTTCAGAGTTCTTGTTTGCGCAGGTACAGGCTGCGTTGCAAATGGTTCACTCCAAATAATTGAAAAATTCAAAGAACTTGGAGCTGACGTTTCAGTTATGTCAGATTACGATAAAATAACTATTGTTCCGACAGGTTGTCACGGCTTCTGCGAACAAGGCGTTTTAGTAGTATTTCCTGACTTGGATTTGACTTATGTAAAAGTAAGACTTAACGACGTTGAAGAAATTTACGAAGCTTTAAAAAATAACCAAGTAGTTGAAAGACTTTTATATACAGATCCGCACACAAATCAAAAAGTACGAAAAAATGAAGATATTAATTTTTATGCAAAACAAACAAGAACAGCTCTTGCAAACTGCGGAGAAATGAATGCGGAAAGTCTTGACGAAGCAATTGCTAACCGAGCTTACGAAGCATTATCAAAAGTTTTAACTCAAGCAGATCCTGATGCTGTTATAAATGAAATAATTAAATCAGGACTTCGCGGCAGAGGTGGCGGCGGCTTCCCGACAGGTCAAAAATGGAAATTTACTGCCGCAAACAAAGGTGGGAAGTCTTATGTAGTTTGTAACGGCGATGAAGGCGACCCAGGAGCATTCATGGACAGATCCGTTATGGAAGGAGATCCGCACAAACTTTTAGAAGGTATTGCAATCGCAGCTTACGCAGTAGGAGCTGACGAGGCTTATATCTATGTTCGCGCGGAATATCCGCTAGCAATTAAACGTTTAAGAAAAGCAATCGCTCAGGCAGAAGAACGCCATTTCTTAGGCGAAAACATCATGGGTTCGGGTTTTAATTTAACAATTCATATTAAAGAAGGCGCGGGAGCTTTTGTCTGCGGTGAAGAAACCGCTCTTATAGCTTCTATTGAAGGCGAAAGAGGAATGCCTCGACCAAAACCGCCTTTCCCTGCAAACAAAGGTTTATTTGGCAGACCTACTTTAATTAATAACGTAGAAACACTTGCAAACGTGCCTGTTATTATTTTAAAAGGCGCTGATTGGTTCAATTCTATGGGAACTGAAACCTCAAAAGGTACAAAAACTTTTGCTCTTACAGGAGAAGTAAACAACACAGGATTAATAGAAGTTCCAATGGGTACAACTTTGCGAGAAATCGTTTTTGATATCGGCGGCGGAATCCGTAACGGCAAAAAATTTAAAGCCGTACAGATCGGCGGACCTTCAGGCGGATGCTTAACAGAAGAACATCTTGACATCCCGATGGATTACGACAACCTCATAAAAGCCGGAGCCATGGTTGGTTCAGGCGGACTTGTTGTAATGGCAGAAGACACATGTATCGTTGAAGTAGCAAGATTCTTTATGAATTTTACTCAAAACGAATCTTGCGGGAAATGTGTTCCTTGCCGCGAAGGTACAAAAAATATGTTAAAAATTCTGCAAAAAATCGTTGCAGGAAAAGCGACAATGAAGGATTTGGACTTATTAGAAGAAATTGCTCAAACAATTAAAGACGGCTCATTATGCGGACTTGGCAAAACAGCTCCAAACCCTGTACTTTCAACATTAAAATACTTTAGAGACGAATATATCGCTCACATTAAGGATCACAAATGCCCTGCGGGTGTTTGTACTGCAATGAAAAAAATAGTCATAAATGAAGATCTTTGTAAAGGTTGTACAAAATGTGCAAGAAATTGCCCTGTAAATGCAATTTCCGGAGAAATTAAAAAACCGCACCACATTGATCAATCCAAATGTATTAAATGTGAAGCTTGTTTGAAAAACTGTCCGTTTAAGGCGATAGTATTAGAATAAGGCAATATGGCGATAAGACGTTAAGGCGATAAGCCATTTACGTAAATAAAAGAGGAAAACAAAAAATGACAGAAGATAAAAAAACATTAATAATAGAAGGGAAAGAAGTTGAATTTTCAAACGAACCAAACCTTCTTGAAGTAATAAGAAAAGCAGGAATGAATGTTCCGACATTCTGCTACAGACCGGATTTAACATCCTTCGGAGCTTGCAGAATGTGTGTTGTTGAAGTCGAATATCCTAACGGAAGAAAAATAATCAACTCTTCCTGTACTATGCCGCCTGAAGCCGGCATAAAAGTATATTTAAATACTGAAAAAGTAAGAAGAATAAGAAAAACAGTTCTTGAACTCTTACTTGCAAACCACGACAGAAAATGTTTAACCTGCGACAAATCCGGAGATTGCGAACTTCAAAAATACGCTGAAGAATACAATATAAGAGAAATTCGCTTCCCTGATAAAGCAGAAAAAGAATATTTACCGGTTGACGAATCAAGTCCTTCATTTGTCAGAGATCCGAATAAATGTATACTTTGCGGTGCATGCGTAAGAGCTTGCTCCGAATTTCAAGGACATTCGGTATTAGGTTTTGCAAACAGAGGCTCTAAAACTCTTGTTCAGCCAATGAACGGACGACCAATCGGACAAGTTGATTGTATAAATTGCGGTCAATGCGTTGCAGTTTGCCCAACAGGCGCTTTAACAATTAAAAACGAAACCGATAAAGTTTGGGATGAAATTAACAACCCTGAAAAAACTGTTGTTGTACAAATGGCACCATCTGTTCGTGTTGCATTAGGAGAAATGTTCGGACTTCCTGCAGGAGAAAACACCATCGGAAAAATCAATGCAGCCTTACGCAGACTCGGTTTTAAATACGTTTTTGACACAAATTTCTCTGCAGATTTGACAATTACAGAAGAAGCAACAGAGTTTTTAGAAAGATTAAAATCGGGACAAAACTTACCAATATTTACATCATGCTGCCCTGCATGGGTAAAATATTTGGAAATGTTGCACCCTGATATGCTTCATCACCTATCATCCTGCAAATCTCCAATGAGCATGATGTCATCTACATTAATTGATTTGATGCCAAAATACTTTAATGTTAACAGAGAAAACCTTGTAATCGTTGCAATTATGCCTTGTACAGCTAAAAAATACGAGTCTAAACGAGAACAATTATACACAAACGGCAGACCTGATACAGATATAGTTCTAACCACAAAAGAACTTGGTGCGATGATTAAAGCCTCCGGAATTGATTTTAAATCTATAGAACCGGAAGCAGCAGATTCACCGTTTGGGGAATATTCAGGTGCAGGAACTATTTTCGGAGCATCAGGCGGTGTTGCAGAAGCTGCGGTGCGTACCGCTTATGAATATGCAACAGGTGAAGAATTAAAAGACGTTGATATTAAAGAAATAAGAGGAACTTCAGAACGTTCTAAATCTGTCGAGCTTGATATTAAAGGTACAAAAGTTGTTGTTCGCGTAGTTTCTACAATGGTTGAAGCCGAAAAAGCCTTACAAGAAATCAAAAACGGAACTGCAAACTTCCAAATGCTCGAAGTTATGGCATGCCCTGGAGGATGTATCAACGGAGGCGGTCAGCCAAACAGTCATAACGATTCCTCAATTAAAGGGAAACGTGCATGCGGACTTTATAAAGAAGATAAAGAACTTCCGATAAGAAAATCTCACATGAACCCGTCTATTCAAAAACTTTACTCTCAAGATTTTGAACATCCTGCTTCTCACAAAGCTCACGAGCTTTTACATACAAGCTATTCCAACAAATTTGGCGGTTCATACCGAGATATTTAA
>CAYVSD010000089.1:0-5143 GCA_964453315.1 uncultured Muribaculaceae bacterium
GAGAAAGGCTCTTCGCTAATATCTTTTGATTCTCTAATTTCTGTCTCGTCAAAAAGTGATTGTTGAGATGGTGCTACATTGAGTACACGATTAGCGAAGAGATTAGCAACCTTTAAGAAATTGAGATATTGAACAAATGCATTATGATACTGGCCATTGCCGATTCTTTTGAAACTCTTACCTTCGTTTGCTTGCCCTTTAAATTCCTCAAAAGACTCAATCGAGCACAGTTCTTCATAAATGCTTTGTAGATAAAGGGGATCATCATAATCTAAAAGTTCAGTGAAGTTAGAATGCCTATTTTTAATAAGCATGTTTATACGTCCAAAGTCAGAGTAATTATTTGCGCTTGATGGCGACGAAGTACATTTACGAATGTAGTCTTTGTACATCTCTAACTTTTCTTTGTTCGAACTGAATATCTTTGTAGCCATATCTTATAATTGTTTGTTCAAAACGATGATGTCAGTTACTACTCCTACATTAGCATGCAAAATAAGTAATAAACGTGTCATAAACACAAAATACTTATCAAGTTATCGTATCGCAGAATCGCTAACATTCTGGCACCTTGAAATCATCAAACTGATCTTCACTAGGTTTCATATTAATTATGGTTTATATCCTTTATTGTAACTCCGAAAATGCCAACGTCCTTTCTCCGTCAAAAACTAACGCCTCTTTATTATGAACCAACTCAATAGCTGCCATCGGATCAGTAGCATCTAAGGCCGCTATTTGCTCATCATAAGTTGTGAGCATCTTTTCTTTCGCCACTTTGGCACTCTCTCCAGACAAGAAACTCTTAAGTCCTGCCATGGCACTATTGACAAAAGGTTCACGTTCACCTCGCACATTAAAAGTGTCGTTATAACCGACGAAAAATCGTAGCCCAAGGGCTTTCAAATGAGGATGAAGATTCTGAGCAAACAAACAGGCTACGCTATAAAGGCCCTTTCCTTTGAAATTATAGTTGGTAGTTCTTGTAGAGACAATAACTTCGTCATCCTCATTATATACCCCATCAACATCGCCGTGAGCAGCTATGAAACAAAGATGATGGTCCTGCATAACACCAACAACACCCTGTTCATTCAAATTTGGAGGACAGACGGAAGAGTAGTCAATGCCATTATTGGCACAGATTTGTTTTGCCTCATCTGCACACGATTCAAGGAAATCGTGAAGCACAGTCCCAGAATCGTTGTTATATGCTATCAATACCTTTCCCATACTTACTTCTTCGAACGGTTTAGTTGATAGATATAATACTCATTAAGTTTTTGCTCGAACGACTTCCCGACAGGTGTCTGTTTTCTTAACTCCACAAGAATATCTTCCCATGTGTATGTCTTACCTGTAGATGCTTCACTAAAGGCTTCCTTGTTATTGTCCTCTGGATGGCGGATAAGCCATTGCTCAAGGACACAGTCGAACTTGGTACTCCATTGAGTACGTATTTTATCTATGATGGCGACGACAGATTCAAAATTGTCATTACTTCTGTCCAAATAGAAAAAGTTCTCTTCATTCATCATTTCAATGATTGAATCAAGAGGGATATCTGTGCGCAACTGATTGGCCGACATCATCACAATATAGAGCAGAGAAGTCTTCTTCCGGATCTCCTTCAACAAATCTATGCCTTTTTTATGGTGGCCACTGAAATTCCAGTCAATAAAAACTATCATTTTATTATTCAGATTTTCCAAAACATATTCCAACCCCTTATCCGGGTTTTGGAAAACATGATTATAGTCAGCGTCCTTATAATGCATCCTAATATTCTGAACGAAAGGCTCTTTCTCTGTCAGATTATCGTCAATGATAACTATTTTGAAATCCATAATCGTTTATTTTTTAAAGGGTATTGTAATTTTTATTGTTGTTCCTATTTCACCAAATTCGCTGTCAACAACAGCAACCGACCCGCCAAGAGACTGCACACGTGTCTTAACAATATATAGTCCTACTCCGGCACCTCCCTGTTTTTCTGTTGTAGTATAATACAAGGCAAACACTTGCTCCCTGTCTTCGCAAGGGATTCCTACACCAGTGTCAGATACGAGTATTTCCAGCATGTCATTTCGTACCTCGTATGAGCATCGGATTACCTTTTGGTTAGATGCCGTCATTGCTTTCACAGAGTTGTCTATAAGATTCTGCAAAATGTCCCTAAAGAATTGTCGGTTCGCATTCAGAACCAGTTTGTCTGGGAAATCTGTCTGCAACAAGATTCCTTCACGCGAAAAAACATCATCATAATCGCTTAGTATCTCTTCGAACGTAGTCTTTAAATCAACCTCCTCTGGGGTTAGGTTTGATTGTGAGTAACTGAGCATATAATTAATTACACGATTGAGCACCTTGAAGCGTT
Source organism: uncultured Muribaculaceae bacterium (assembly GCA_964453315.1). Lineage (GTDB taxonomy): Bacteria > Cyanobacteriota > Vampirovibrionia > Gastranaerophilales > Gastranaerophilaceae > Zag111. The sequence goes on from CAYVSD010000089.1 coordinate 2,378, forward strand.
CATACATTTCCTTGGAATAAAGTGAAAACCATTCTTCCTCATCTGGATTTGGATAATATCGATAGAAGAACTCCACACGATCGCGAATCTGATTCAGAGTTGTCCGAACGGCATGGGTGATATTAATGGCAAACTGCTGTAAGGACATAATGCTCATATAGATATTCTCCTTACGCGTAAAATCTTCCAAAACTTTTTTCTGTTCGCTGATAGCGGTCTTTACACTGCGACCAGTTTTGCGAACTTGCTTAATCAAAGGCTCTACTGCTGGCTTCAATTCGGGTTTTTGAGCTACCATGTCATTAATGGCATCCACCAAAGAGTTGATGTCATCAGATGCAGCTTGCAGCCCTTTCTGAGCATTGTCACGTTTTGCTGAGCGCATTTCTACTTTGTAATCCTGAAGCGCATTTAGTTGGGTAATGATGAATTTCTTCATCTCGCGATACTCTTCATTATCGACAAAATCCTGGCGATTAGTAGCATCAATTATTTGAGGGTTACCTTCCTTTGTAATATCTATGACACCCAAGAACTCACGCGTGCCTATTCTGCTAAAGATGTCTTGCCAAACTCTTTTGTCTATACCTAGAATATCACGTTTTTGGTCAGGATTTTCATTGGTTTCAGCAAATGGTGTGGCAATGATGCCATCACGATAAACTTTGAATCCATCAATTGGATTATTTGGAAAATCATTACGGTATTTTTTACGGGCAGATTCATCGAAATAATAGATACGCATCTTTATCCCACCAAAAGACTTAAGTGGAATTAGATGGTAGCTAAAAGTGTTATTCTCTTTGTCATAAAACAAACTCTGCTGAAGCTTTTTCCCTTCGTCATAATCTAGATTAAGAGAAAGGGTCGCATTATTGAAGTCATCCAATGTTCTGACAGATTCTTGGTCTATTCCAAATTCATGTGCAATAACACGGACTTTGAAGGGATAGTTTAAATTGGCGAATGGAGAAACAATTTTTGAGATTTCACGCTGTAAATGTTCTATCTCCTTTTTTGTCCAAGGTTCACGAATAGAGGTTATTACAAGTTTTGTGCCACACTCGTTCGAGTCGTCAGCATCTATATATGTAAATGAGTTTTCTACTTCCGTAAACAGCCGCATGCTTGTTTCATCTTTAGGCTCTTGATAATATGAAGTCCAATCAATATCAACTTGAAGCCACTTCTCTGCACCTTTCTTTTTGGTGAGAATGGAAACATTGTCGCCAAGTTTATCTACAGCAAAACGTCCAATACCTTTCTCTCCAACACATTTTCTGTGATATGGTTCTGGAGAATAAGGATGAGCACGTTTACTAGAAGTTCCTATAACCATCCACTTGTCTCTAATGTCTTCAAATGACATTCCGTACCCATCGTCTTCTACACGGATGACAGACAGACTTTTCCCTGCTCCAACATTCTCAAAAATAACATTTACATGCTGAGCATTTGCATCATAGCAATTCTTTACCAACTCAAATAGAGCAGTAACGCGATCTGTTATTAAATCACGACCGATTAGTCGGAATGTGCTAACGTCAAATCTCCATTTTAAAGTACGGTTGTCATCCATCTTATTTATGGGTTCTAATATGTTGCTTAATACTTTCTGCAATCACCTCACCTAATCTCGGAGGAACAGCATTTCCTATATATCGTGACGCTTTGGCCAGAGAAACATCTTGCTCATTGGGGAAGAACTTATAAGACGCTGGAAATGTTTGAATCAACGCTGCTTCACGAGCAGAAATGGCTCTATTCTGTTCTGGATGGCCAAACCGACCATTTCCAATACCCGTACATTCTGTTGTCATTGTGGGAGCCGGCTCGTCCCAAACCATACGGCCATAGACACTGCCAAAACTCTTGCCTTCATCCTTCTTGTGGCACTCTAACTTCAATTCTTCCGGCCAGTCCTTCCAACTTCCACCATATGGAGTTGCTACCATTCTTTGCATATTTAGTGGCGAAAGGGTTCTGCACCGATGCAACGGATCTTCGGAACAAACATCTCCAGCCTTCAGTGCTGGCAAATTGCCAATAACATCTTTAACAGTAACGTATTCTTCCTTTTTATGAGTCGGTGGAATCAATTCAATTTCCCCAAAGCGAGAAGCCAACAGGACTAGGCGCTTACGGGTCTGTGGTATACCATAATCAGGACAATAAACAACCTGGTATGACACATGGTAGTTTTCAGACCGAAGTGTTTCAACGAAATCCCCCAACACCGACTGTAGTTTGAAAGAGGTAATTGCAGGAACATTCTCCATCGTCACAATATCCGGTTGGACTTCTTTTACCAAACGCCCAAATTCATATAACAGGTTGTATTTATTCTTGTCCTTGTTCTTGTTCTTGAATGCATACGACGAGAATGGTTGGCACGGAGCACAACCAGCCAATACTCTGATTGATTTCTTAGAGTAGAAAGGGACGACATCCTCCTTTTTCACTTGTCTTATATCCTTATAGATGAACCTTGCTCCGTTATTGGTTTCGTATGCATATTGGCAAGTCCAATCCAAATCAAAGCCAGCAAGAATTTTGAAGCCTTCGGATTTCATACCATAGCTTAACCCACCAATGCCACAGAATAGGTCAACCACCTCTATTGAAGGTAATCTTCCACGTCTTTTCTGTACTCCATTCTTTGGCATGACTATTCAGTAATAAGTTCTCGTTTATCGCACCCTATCAATTCGGCTATTTTAGCCAATGTCTGTAAGTCGGGCTGGTGCATATTGGTACACCACTTGC
>CAYVSD010000090.1:0-4874 GCA_964453315.1 uncultured Muribaculaceae bacterium
TGAAGACATGGAAACCGAACATGTACAAGCATTAGGTTCTTACTTAGGAGATGATTTCTAATGAATCACTCCCCTATTTTTTTAAAACCAGGATGGACTGTAAATATCGATGGTGTTGAAATGAGTTATGAAGAAATCAAAGAAGCAAAAATCGACTCCATTATGTACAGAAAACACCTTGAGAAATTAATGGCAGAAGCTGACTCACAATAGGTGATAAGTTATGGCATTTAAGGAAGTAACTAAAGCTCCTACACAAAGGGAGATTAGCAATCTTAAAAGACGCTACAGGAAACTCAATGACAAATACAATCAGCTACGTGCTGATTTCAGTTACCATATTAACTGTGAAGATTTTGAGTTAATCAACGTCAACATGTTCTTGGAATTAAAAGAACTCTATATAGAGAAAAAACACTTATACTGGGAAATTTATGCTTTAGAAAACCCAAATGATACTGCTACTCCTAAAGCATATCAATTCCTTAACAGTTTAAGTTTTGATGAAAAAATTGAATTTTTAGAAACTCACGGATTAACTACACATGGCTTAATTGACATGTTGAAAAATAATCCGAATTTCCTTGAAGAGGTGACAGCATGAGTGGATGTGGATTATGCAAACCTGAAGATTGCATTGCACCTGAAGGATGGGTTTGCAAAAGACAATGTGATTTTTTCACTACTGGAGAATGGGCAAACCTACGTGAATACTTTGATATTCATGGTGTATCATTCAATCAGAAAATAGATAGTGTTAAACAATTACTTGACCTTAATACTATTCTTATTTTGAAAGTACTTATCTGTGATTCTAACAGATGGGATTATCCAACAAGTATGGAGATCATGTTCCTGTTAGATGAGATAATATCAAGGTTATCAAATGATAACAAAGTTTTCAATAATTCCGAAACCATTCAAGGAAGTGGTAAAGATGATTAAATTTATCACTTCCTTTTTATCCCTTTTATGGGTCCTACTTGCTGGAACATCCACAGAGAATAAAGTGAGACTAGCGAAACAACCTACTAAAACTGATGACTTTTTAAAAGTCAGTAGATGGTATGATATGAACTCCGATTTTATTGCATTAGCAGCCATATTAATTCTCCTCGGATTATTTATATTATTCTGCTTTATTTGCTGTGGAGTTTCAGCTGTAGAATCTGGAACAATGTACAATCATTTAGGAGGTGTAATATGATTTACTTATGCAACGCAACAAGTGAAAGTATGGCAAATGACCCTAGGATAAAAGAGTTGCATGAGCCTTTAACTGAATCAGAATTTATCAATTTAACCCATAAAGTTAAATGGAAATCTGCTATTGGACATGACCCAATTGCATACTGTATTTCAAAGTTAATTGGTAAGAATGTAGTCAAGAATAGGGCAAACTTGAACCTTGGATATGATGATGTAGTATTACTTGTATCCATTAAAGGAAGATTACCGGAAAAACCGGACATTGTAGAAGTAAAAGGAAACCTCACATTTAGTTTTGTGAGATTTGAAAAACAAAAACAAGAAGATATTCAGAAAAGTCAAAATTTAATAAAAGATTTAATAGCAATGGAGGAATAATTTATGGCATTTGAAGAAGTAGAAAAAGGCCCAGAAGAAATCGGCAGATACTGGAACCCAGAAGAAGTAGGCGAAGAAATCACAGGACACATATACAAATTTGTAAACGACGAATACGGAAACGAAAGAATTGACTTATACCTCGGCGAAGACGAAGACGGCGAAGCAAAAATAACAATGCTACCTGCACACGCCGACCTAAAAAGATTCTACGTAAACCTTGAACGTGGAGACTACATCAACGTAAAAGTGGTTAAAGTAATACCACCTAAAAAAGAAGGCGGTTACTCAAGAAAGATTTACAAAGTATTAGTAGATCCAGATGAAAAAGTCACTTGGCCTGATGATGACAGTAACTATGAAGTTGAAACTGTCTCTGATGATGACTATTACGCTGAATAGGTGATGACATATGAGTGAAAATGAATTGGTTGCTGTGGATAATTCCACAGCACCAACCAATATTTCAAACAATTTTGATATTGTTGATGTAGAAGCTGCAAAAGAATTCATGAATAATTACCAGGATTTGGTTAAAGCATTACTTGATAAAAGCGATTATCAAATGATTAGAACCAAAGATGGAATGCAGCCTAAGAAAAAGAAATCTGCTTGGCGTAAACTTGCAACTGCATTCAACATTAGTGATGATATTGTTGAAGAGGAAATTATCCGTGATGAATGTCACAGGATTATATCAGCTAAATTTGTTGTTAAAGCAACATTACCTAATGGTCGTTATGGCATGGGACTTGGTGATTGTAGCATCTTTGATAAAATCAAAAAAGATGATGAGAAAGAACCTACACCGTTTGAATTACGTAAACGTTTCAATAATGCAGAGCATGATGTTATCAGTACTGCACATACAAGAGCAAAAAGTAGAGCGATTTCAGATTTGGTAGGTGGTGGGGAAGTTTCTGCTGAGGAATTGTCAGGTGAGGGGATTGCTAAACCAAGCAAACCAGTTAAACCTGTGAAACCTACATCCAGTAAACCAAAACCAAGCAAACCAAAAGTTCCAACAAGTAGCAATTTAGGTAATAAACCTAAAGCACCATCTACATCAAAACCAAAGGTGGAAGAGGCTATTGAAGTTGAAGCAACTGAAGTAACCGAAGAACCTAAAAGTTTCAAAGAAATCTGCGACAGTAACTCTGCATTAACAATGGCAGTTCAACAATTACAAGCTAATGAATCCAATATTAACCACAACACAGTTTGGGATAAATTAATGGACTTATTAGATATGGGTAAGATAACCGAAGAGGAGTATAAAACTGCAAAAGCATTATTGGAGTAAAGCATGGATAATAAAGCAAGTGAATCTTACAGAGGATTATCTGACAAAAGAGTTAACCTGATAGTTAACACTTTAAAAGAACTAGATTACACAGAAAAAGAGCTAGACAAGAACATACTACCTTGCATAGCTCAATGGCTCTATGATAACTATGTTAACATAGAGTCAACTTGCTTAATAGTCAGCACAATCACAAATATCAACAGGTTACAAGAAGAAATTGATAACATCTACCAAGGTATAATTAATCTCCCAGCTCGAAGTAAATTACAAGACTTCCTAACCAAAGAAGAATACTCCAAAGTTGAAGCAGTAATTGAACCACGTAAAAGCGAAGGCACCATTAAAGGTGAAATCAACGATGATACCAATATCAAAGTTAACTTCAAAACCAAAAAAGTATATCAGGAAAAAATCATCCAAACCAAAAAAGGCCCAGATACCAAAGACACACCAGTCATTGAAGCTGTACCTTATGAACTTATTGTATATGATAGTCCACTTCTTGATCAACCACGTACCTTCAAAATCATATGGACAAGTAACGTTACTGCAAGGAATTTCGTAACTGCCGGTGAATCAACTGGTGCAACAATACAGGAAATCGAACAGTATTTAATCAATGCCGGTTTTAGTCACAGTCCAAGATTAGTTTCTGGTGCATTATCTTGCATGATAAACACTATGATTACTAAGAATATGGCTACCATTAAAACCGATATTGACAATCCAGGATTTTATTATAATACTACTAATGATAAAATCACTGCGGTTAAACGTATTGTTGCAATACCAACACCAGAGGAAATGGCTAAAGCAACTAAAATTTTACATGAATTAACTTCATTCTTTAAAGATAACTTAGAGACTTTAGCTACTGTTTTCAAATGGGGTTTAATCAGTGAATTTAGTTATGCTATGAAACAAGCCGGTAAATGGTTACCTTGGATGTACCTAAAAGGTTCTGCAGGCAGTGGTAAAACAACCCTTGCAAAAATAATATTGTATATCTGGAGCATTCCAACACCAGAAAACAATATAGGTGGAAGCAGTTTTGATACTGTTGCAAGGTTAGGTGCAAAGATTTCACAGTCATGTGATCCTATTGTTGTGAATGAACCTGCAGCTGTTTTCAACAGGAACAGTACCAAGGAAATGGTAAAAGTTAGTGTTGAATCAACAACCGGAAGGTCCAAATATAAAGGCTCATACTTTGGGGGCATTCCTGCTGTTGCTCCAGTTATTTTTACTTCAAATCAGTATTTACCTGAAGATGACGCTTTGATAAGGAGACTTTATGTTCTTTCATTCAGTTATAATCAAAGGAAATCTGAAGCTCAAAAGAAAAACTTTGAGGACCGGTTCCATATTAACACTCCAACTATAAGTCCATTGACTAATCTGAAATACTTCGGTCAATTTGCAGCATATTGTATATGTAGTGACCCTGGTTTATTACTTGATGATTGGCGAACCACGGCAGATAAAATAGTCACTAAATTTTATGACCATATTGATGTTGAAGTGCCCGAATGGCTGACCTATTGGAGTGAATCTGAAAGCTTGGATGACTTGGACGATACCCAACGTGAAGACATAAGAAACTTCTTTGTAAATGAATTCAATCAAGCAAGGAAAAAAGTCAACACTTATGACACATATGGTAATAAGACAAGTTCCACATTAGATGTTGAAGAAGCAACAACAAGTGAAGATTTCACCGATATTAACTGGAATATTGTTAATAATCGTATGTTAACATGGGCTATTCCTAAAACAAGTAAAAATGGAACTAAATATATTTGTTTAACTCAAGGAGTGAGGAAAGCAATTGGAAGTTACCTTGATTATTGTGACGATTTAAAAAGCATTGGCGAATTATTGGGTTGGCAGTACCAAGCAGTACAGTTAGGTGAAGAGAAAAGAATTATGAAGGTATTGAAAGTGAAGTTTGATGATTTTATGAATTTTCTATATCCTAATA
>CAYVSD010000091.1:0-4724 GCA_964453315.1 uncultured Muribaculaceae bacterium
ATTGACTTATCCGTAAAAGAATTGAAGAGGGGATTATGATAGGAAATAAAACAGTAGTTTATACATCGGGAACATTTGATATGTTACATATCAATCATCTGAAAATGATTGAATACGCAAGAGCATTAGGGGATATTTTAATTGTCGGCGTTAATACCGATGAACTCGTTGCAAGTTACAAGTCGACTCCGATAATTCCGTTTGAAGAAAGAATTGCGCTGATGAAAGCTATTAAAGGTCCTGATGTTGTAATTCCGCAACGTTCATTAGACCATACGGATAAAGTTGCAAAACTCAATTTTGACATATTCGTAGTTGGAGATGATTGGGCAGGGAAATATGATTACCTGAAAGACATGGGGGTAGATGTTGTTTACTTCCCTTATGGCGCAGGCATAAGTTCATCCAGTCTCAAAAAGAAAATCTATAATAATTATAAAAAGTTGCAGGAAAAAGTGGACAATCACCTGCCTATGGATGCAGAAACAAGGGAGAAATAATATGGGGATTTTACAGAATATTTTTTCTATAAAAAATCAAAAGGAAAAAAACGGGAAAATATACAAAGTTACAACCGTATTAGGCTTAAAACTAAAAACATTGAATATTAAACGAACATTATCTGAAGTATCAAAAGAAACAAAACTTTTGAGAACAATAATTGAAAAATCCATTGATATTACAAAAATCCCGAAAGCAACGGGAAATTTGAGAAAAGTACAATTGATAAAAACAAAGATTTTACAAATTATTGATGTAATTCTAAAAAAATACCATATGCAATACTGGATAGATTTTGGGACTTTAATTGGTGCAATTCGTCACAAAGGTTTTATCCCGTGGGATGACGATATTGACCTTTGTATTATGAAAGATGATTATTTAAAATTGCCGGAATTATTTGCAAAAGAACTACAAAATAAAGGGTTTTCATATATTTATGATGTTGATGGCTCTGAGTTATTAAGACTCAATTATAAGTCTTTTTTTATTGATTTTTTTCCTATGGAATACATGAACAAAAAATGTGAAACAGAAGAAGAAAAAAAGATATTTATAAAAAAATGGCTAAAAATAAGAGATAAGATATTAAACAAACACTCATTAAATGATTTTAAATCTGGAAAAATTAATCATATAAATGTTATACCATTAGCAAATGAATTAAAGAAAAAATATATTGACCCAAATTATGAGCAAAACCCGGATACTAATCAAATTATTCGCTCTGCAGAAACAATGACAAATATGAATAAATGTGCAGTATTTGATAATGAATATGTATTTCCTCTACAAAATCTACAATTTGAAGATTTATCACTTCCTGCACCAATTGACCCGTTGCAGCATTTGTATCAATCAGGAGAATATGGTGAATACGGTGCTGTAATGACATTTCCAACAATTAGTGATTCCGGATTTTTTCACACTCAAATGAATTATTCATCAGACGTTGACTATGACAACATATTACACGAACTTACAAATATTTATGAGGAAATAAAAAATGAGAATAACGTTTGTACAGCAAATAATTAACTTTGTGTTACAAAAAGAATACAAGCGAAAATATAAAAATCTTGTAGAATCGTTATGCTGGCTTGATGATTTGATATCTTTAGATAAGCAGTTAGTTGTCGAAATAAAAAATTCAAAACCGTTTTTATTTTATAAACCGGCATATTTAAAATACAGCAAAATATTAAAAGATTATTATAAAACTATTGATGTAACAAAATTACCTTGCTGTAAAGGAGAATTGAGAGAATTCCAATTAAAACTTGCTGATTTTGCAAATACAATTACCAAAGACCTCGAAAAGGCAATAGATATAAAACCAATGCTTACCGGAGGATGCTTGATAGGTGCAGTGAGACACAAAGGTTTTATCCCATGGGATGATGATATAGATTTTGATTTAATGAGAGAAGAATATGACAAGTTATGTGATTATGTAAAAAATAACTACATATATGTTGATTCACACAAAAAAATCGACTATCCCGAGCACTTATCACTGGTAGAAAAAGAATTTGAAAATCACCCGAATGAAATAATTTTTTCACTTAAACCTTCTTGCTTAAGTGCCTATATCGGTTCTTCATTAAATGACTGTTTAACAGTAGACTTTTTCCCAAGAGAATACATAAATCCGCAAATAACAAAAAAAGAATATCTTAAATACAAAAAAAATTTTCAAAAACAATTGTTTAAAAGAACAGATTTTTCTGAGTTATTTAACTTATACACAAAAGAATTAAAAAACGAAAAAATATTCAGAAAAGAGAGTCAGCTAACTGCATACGGCTGGGGAAACATCAGTTTTAAATATAACAAGTTTTCAATAATGAATACAAGTGACATTTTACCGGTTCAAAAAATTAAATTTGAAGATTATGATTTTTATACAATGAATAATATTGATAAATATTTAACAGATTTTTACGGTGAATATATGAGCATTCCGGTAAATATGGAGATTGCAAAATATACAACAAGGTATAAAAAATTTATGACAAGTGGAGGTTCACATGAATAATATAGGTTTAATAATAGCTGGGGGGGTCGGCACGAGAATGCAACAGGCCGTGCCTAAACAATTTATGACAGTTTTGGACAAACCTGTAATTATATATACGTTAGAAGCCTTTGAGAAGCACCCATCAATTGATATTATTGCCGTTGTTTGTTTGGAAGGGTGGGAAAATATTTTAGCAAGTTACGCTAAACAATATGGCATTACAAAACTAAAGCATATTATTCCTGCAGGTGCTGTCGGTCAGGAATCAATAAAAAATGGTATAACAGAACTTGAGAAATATTACGACGGGACAGATATAATCTTAATTCACGATGGTAATCGTCCCATGATTTCCAAAGATATAATTTCAGATTGTATAGCAGTAACAAAGCAGAAGGGCAATGCTATAACTTGTATTCCTTGTCAAGAAGCAATGCTTATTACTGAAAACAATGAAGAATCTATGGCATCATTTCCAAGAGAACAATTAAAAAGAACACAAACACCTCACGGCTTTAGATTAAAAGATATTATTTCTGCGCACAAGGAGGCTGAATTAGAAGGTATCACTAACTCTGTAGCAAGTTGTACTTTAATGATAGAACTTGGAAGAAAGGTGTATTTTTCTAATGGTTCAGAAAAAAATATAAAAATAACAACACCTGATGATGTAGATATTTTTAAGGCATTATTAAGGAGTAAAATTAATGCTGACTGATTTACAAAAAAACGAATATGATAAAATATCTTCAATAGTAAATTTTTATTTATTAAAAAACAAATCAATTCTTATTACAGGTGCAAATGGATTAATAGGATCATATATTATAGACTATCTTACGTTTTTAAATTTGAATCACGATGCCAATATTAAGATTTATGCCTTGTCACGTTCAAAAACAAAATTAGAAAACAGATTCGGAATCAATACAGATATAAATTTTATAGAACAAGATTTAAATTTTCCATTAAATTTTAATAAAAAAGTTGAATTTATTATCCATGCGGCTAGTAATGCTCATCCTATAGCATATTCACAAGATCCGGTTGGAACGATGAAAACAAATCTTTTTGGCACTATGAATTTGTTAGAATTGTCAAAAGATTGTGGTGCAAAATTTTTGTATTTGTCAACCGGTGAAATATATGGAAATAACACAGACCACATATTTACGGAAAATGATTTGGGAATTGTTGATACTAAGTTGGCACGTTCTTGTTATCCAGAATCAAAAAGAGCTGCTGAAACCCTTTGTATGGCATATCATTCTCAATACAATGTTAGTGTAAATATTGCAAGACTTTGTTATATATATGGTGCAACAATAACTGATACAAATTCAAGAGCAGACGCACAATTTTTAAGAAATGCAATTCAAAAACAAGATATTGTAATGAAAAGTGATGGATTACAAAGAAGGACGTATTGTTATGTAGCAGATTGTGTCAGCGGAATATTGACAATATTGTTAAAAGGGAAAGATGGAGAAGTTTACAACATCTCTAACCATAATTCAGTGGTATCAATACGTGAATATGCTCAAACATTAGCAAAGATTTCAGGAGTAAAACTCGTTTTTGACATGCCAGATGAGGTTGAAAAAAAAGGATACTCAAAAAACGCCGATTCAATATTGGATTCAACAAAATTGCAAAATCTGGGCTGGGATGCATTCTATGATATTGAAAAAGGATTAATAAATACATATAAATTAAAACAGAAAATCTGGTAAAATAAAAATATTTAAATTTTTAAAATATAACAAAGGAGATAAATTATGTTACTTGATAAAAAATATACAGAATCTAATTAAAAAACTCAATAAAATATATACGTAATATACTTTTAAAGAATATAGTACTTTTTGTACGAGCTAATCAAATACTTAAAAAAGTTACATTTGAAAACAATAATTCAAATATTTTAAAATTAATTTTTTTTACCACACTAAATAAAATAAGAAAAATAAAATATAAAGGTATAACAATTTTGGGAATGAAATTTAAAATTTATCAAAAAAAATATAAATAAAGAAAGATGGTTATACAAAACATATAACAATATTTGGCTTGAAAATAAAGGATATGCCTGAAACCCTTGTCGCCGTAGAGAGAGAGAGAGAGAGAGAGAGAGAGAGAGAGAGAGAGAGAGAGAGAGAGAGAGTAATCCGCCTAACGGCGTATAGAAAAGATAGACTTGCAA
>CAYVSD010000092.1:0-4460 GCA_964453315.1 uncultured Muribaculaceae bacterium
GCGATAAGTCTATAAGGCTATAAGTTTTTTAGGTCGGCGGAGCGTAGCTCCGCCGGCATTATATTATTTCCCTCTCCTATGGAGAGGGAGTAAGGGTGAGGGTTGTTCCCCGCAAGGGGCTATTGTTGGGCTAAAAGCCCAACTTACAATTTAATTAAAGTAAATAGGTCGGGTTTCAACCCGACAAAAGCAAGTATGGGGCGTCGTTTTGACGCCCTTTTTAAATATCATGAGCGCGTGCGGGGATTTCATCCCCGCACGTTTTTTACATATTCAACATACAAAATTTTAATATTTAAAATTTCACTTTACTTTTAAAAATTTTCTAATATAATTTTATTATAAAGCTAAGGGTTATAGATTAATTGGGAAATCTTAGAGAAGTTTAAACCCTTTAGAAGGAAAGAGATATACTCCATAGGAATGGGTCAAACAAATTTTAACTACAGATTTATAAAAGACCACGCAAGCGCAGGAAGCTGGCGCAGAGGTTACGAATACCATTTAAAAGACATGGTATTCGAAGATTATCCTGAAAAAAACTTTTACATGGCAAAAGTAAAAGGCAACTTTCAAGATCACTACAAAACAGATTTAATCTTCAAAAAAAACAAGGTGGAAGCACGCTGCAACTGCCCGTTAAAAGAAGAATGGTGCAAGCATGCCGTTGCTGTTGCATTGAAAGCTATAGATGCGCATGCTTATGAAGATTGGCTGACAGATAAATATGGATTAGAATTTGATTTCCCTGACGAAAATACAGCCTTGACTCAAGAACCTCAAGGAAATTATATTTTTCACTTCAACCCGAAAAGAAAAGCTAATTTCTTTTCAATTTTAGTTCGCGAAAGAGCTTCGGGAAGAGTCGTAAGACAAATCGAACCTATTTTGCGCGCTATTATTGAAGCTCAAAAAAACGATAAAAATTTTGAACTGAATGATTCTCAAAAAGTTGAATTATTAATTTTCCAACAACTTTTGAAAATTTCTCGTCAAGACAAACGAGCAGGCTGGTACGATATACAAATTACAAAATTCGCACCATTATTTGCCCTTCTATCAAAAGCTGACGAGGTTTTAGACGAACGCACAAAGGAAAGATTAAAATTTACGGATAAAGAATGGAAGCTTGTTTTAAACGTAAATCTATCAGCGACGGCGGGAAATTTACTTTTATCGCTGGAATGGCAGCGACCTGACAGCAACGATGTTTATCCGTTTGAAGAAGTCCGTTATTTCTCTCGTCATTTAAAATGGGGAAGATATAAAAATATAATATTCCCTACAAATGTTGCGGTTCAAGCTATCCCGCAAAATATTACAAAAGCATCTTTTACAGATTTGAAAGACGCTGAATGCGGTAAATTTATATACGAAGATTTGCCAAAATTGCGCGAAGTTATGGACGTTAACGTAGATGAAAAAATTTCAAAATTAATGCTTGAAGAACGTCCGCCGATTAACGTTGTTACAATGGGAATAGACTACGACCAAAGCTTGAAAGCGTCTTTAGACTTTGATTATGACGGAGTCAGAGTTCCTTATTCCAAAACAACTGCCGATAAAGTGCCTTATGTTACCGTTAAAAAATCCGATGAAGACATTATATATTGGATTAAACGTAATATAAAACACGAAAACGAAGCTTATGCTATGCTTTTGGCTTGCAAATTTGTTCCTATGCAAACAAATAATTTAGCTTTAGAAAAAGAAAATGCGATAGATTTTTATAATTATTATCTTAAACAAGCCGGTGATGGCTGGAAATTTGAAGAAAAAGACGATATGTCTTTCTTTAAATTGATGGAAGAACCGTTTAAACTATGCGCAAAAATTGATTTTTCCGATGAACAGCCTGATAGTTTTGACATGCAAATTTATGGTCAAGCCGGCGAAGAAATTATAGATTTTAACGAAATTTTTGATACTATTCAAAAAGATGAAAAATATTCGCGTATAAGAAGTTTGGGATTCGTTGAATACCCTGTGCAAAATATTTATGCGATGATGCGTTCTTTCAATTCATTTGATGTATACAGAAATGATGAAAACCGCTTTACGGTAAAAACATATCGAGCAGGACTTATTAATGAATTAAAAAATCTTGGCGTAGAACTTATTTTAAGCGACAGATTTAAAGAATTTTGGGAACAGATGTCAACGTTTTCAACTTCTGAAAATCTCGCTTTGCCAAAAGGTATAAAAGCAGACTTCCGCGAATATCAATTAAAAGGTGTCGGCTGGCTATGGTTTATGTATAAATACGGCTTAAACGGTATTTTGGCTGATGACATGGGGCTTGGTAAAACTCTGCAGGCTCTTGCTGTTATTCAAAAAGCAAAAGAACAAGACGGTCCCGCACCGACCCTTGTAATTGCTCCGACGACAGTTGTATTCAACTGGGAAAGCGAAATTCAAAAATTTGCGCCGGAATTGACCTGTTTAAAATTACAAGGAGGAGAAAGAAAGAATTTCTTTAAAGAAATTCCGAATTACGATATTGTAATTACAAGTTATGCCCTTGTAAGACGCGATATAACTAAACTTAAAAATATAAATTTCAGATACATCATTCTCGATGAATCTCAAAATATTAAAAATTCAACTTCTCAGACAGCGCAAGCCGTAAAGCAATTACAAGCTTCGCACAAATTAGCTTTGTCAGGTACACCGATTGAAAACAAACTTGAAGAATTATGGTCCGTATTTGACTTCTTAATGCCGGGATTCTTATTCTCAATGGGAGATTTTAACTCTCATTATGTAAATCCGATTATGGAAAGACAGGATAAAATTGTTGAAAAACGTCTAAAATTACAGATTTATCCGTTTATTTTACGTCGTATGAAACGCGATGTTGCAAAAGATTTGCCTGATAAAGTTGAGAATATTGCGTACTGTGAACTTACTGACGAACAAAAAGACTTCTACTTACAAGTTCTTGACAGCACGAAAGAAGAATTGTTCAAATCAATTGAACAAAACGGACTTGAAAAAAGCAGATTATCCATTTTCTCAGCACTGCTCAGAATGCGCCAAATCTGCTGTCACCCAAGACTTTATGATAAAGATAACGTTAAAAATGTTCTATCATCAGGTAAATTTGAAAAACTTAAAGTTCTGCTCGAAGAAATTGTATCCGAAGGACACAGAATTCTTTTATTCAGCCAATTTGTTAACATGTTAGATATCATTAAAGAATGGCTTGACAAAACAGGCATTAAATACGAATACCTGACCGGTAAAACCAAAGACCGCAAAGGTGCCGTTGACAGATTTAACAATGACAATTCTATACCAATATTCTTAATAAGTTTGAAAGCCGGCGGTACAGGTTTGAACTTAACAGGTGCAGATTATGTAATCCACTATGACCCTTGGTGGAACCCTGCAGTTGAAGACCAAGCAACAGACCGAGCTTATCGTATAGGACAAACTAAAAAAGTCTTTGTATATAGATTAATTACACGCAATACTGTTGAAGAAAAAATCCAAAAACTCAAAACAGTAAAACGAGATCTTGTTGACAGCGTAATTTCTGTAGACAGAAATATTACAAAATCACTTACGATGGACGATATTCGAGAAATCTTCTCTGTGGATTAGAATAATGATGACAATGTTAAAAAGGTCGGGCGGGGATGAAATCCCCGCCCGACACAAACGAACTTGTCGTCTTATCGCCTTTAAAAATTGTAAGTTGGGCATTCTTGCCCAACAATAGCCCCTTGCGGGGAATACTCTATCTCTCCTAGGGAGAGAAAAGAATTTCTTTGCGAAGGATGAGCTTAGAAATTCAAGTGAGGGGTGAGTTTTATGCTACGCGCCCTACGGGATCAACCCTCACCCTTACTCCCTCTCCCGAGGAGAGGGAAACTATATTAAGTAAAATGGTGGGTACGCTAACGCTTTACCCACCTTACAATTGACGCACGCTCATCTCTCGCTTCGCTCGTGGCTCTGCTCGGGCTATTCGAGACAAACCGCCCGCCTATCGTCGAAGTCGCGGTAGCTGTCGACGTATACCGTACCCATGCTGTTGGAGCTACGTAGGTAGGCGTTGTCTGTGCCGTTAGGCTGCGACGACCACAAGTCGAAGTAAGACGCAGTTGATTCAATTCCTAAAGCAGTAAATACTTCAGCTTTGTTGGCTTCCCAACTTAGATCACCTTTGTATGAGTTTGTAAGTGTATTATCATTATATAGAACCTTTGCTATTTTTAATAAATCATCTGCATCCGGTAATTTCTTGCCTCCTTGTACTTTGTCACAATAATCAACTGCTAATTGCCAATAATCATTTTTTTCATTACCGTGGTATAAGTATTTTGGCATGGTATAGCTTGGGTCTTTTTCTTGAATAAGTGGAAGCATAGCATCGTTTGCTGTTACTGCCGTTGATGCGAAGCATACATCGCCTATCTGACCTGCGCAGGATTTTCCTATATATGCACCATTAA
>CAYVSD010000093.1:0-4437 GCA_964453315.1 uncultured Muribaculaceae bacterium
CTTCCATCGGTTCATAACGCTTATTCATATTGTTATTATAACAAAATATATCTTAGAATGAAATATTATTAAAATAATAGATACAATTATGTCTTAAATGTTTGCATTATGTTAAATAATGGTCTGTGATTTGTATTTGTGATAAATTATTAAAAAGGAATTAAGAATTATGCAAAGTGTTGAAAAATTTGGAGTAAAATGGCAGAAAAAAACTGCAAAAACAAATACTCTATATACAATACAGGATGAAAGTTTATATAATGATTGTAAAAAATGGTATATGTTGGTTCAAGATGAGAATGGGCAAACCATTTATCTAGCATACCACAATCACCCTACTAAGGGACAAATAGATTTTAGAGCAAGTAATTATTCCAAAAAACCTTTATATACCGACAAAAACATTAATGAGTTTTTATATTATGATGAAGAATTAGAACAAAAAGAAAATTATTATACAATTTTTCAGAATAAGATTTTATATGCAGTCCCTGAACAAAGGATTGATATAATTGAACAAATTGATAGTAATATGATGCAATATGTTGATGATACGTCAGCCTGGTTGTTTTCTTGGAACCCTGAAAAATGGAATTGGACTTCATTTGAAGATGATATTCAAAATTTAAAACAAGGCTTAACTGTAGAAGAAAAATATTCTTGCGTAAGCAAAAAACCGAAAATCGGGGACAGGGCTTTTATTATCAAATTAGGTCAAAAAGAACCAAAGGGAATAGTTGCATCTGGGTACATATCAAAAGAATCGTTTATTGATACTGCTGAACATAGAACGGATGAAAAAGAAATAAATAAAGTTAAAATAAAATTTGATAGTATTATAAACTATAATGAAAATAAAATTTTGCCTCAAAATAAGTTAAAAGAAATATTCCCAAATCAAGAATGGAGTCCTCAGTCTTCAGGAATAAAGATAAAAGATGAATATAAAGAAGATTTAGAAGATTTATGGGGACAATATAATATCCAATATGATGATGAAATTGATTTTGAACTATTAGTTAATTGGGCTGAAAATTATTTTGGAAAAAAGTATTCGTCAAAAGATGTTGATACTAAAATCAAAGGTCAAAAAACATATCGAGAATTTAAAAAACTTGGCAAGTATGTTCTAAAAAGGTTTCCTGAATATCAATTTTCTAAATGTTCTAAATGGCAAAATAGCGGTTATTTACAAAAAAATTTATGGATTTTGTTTAAAAAGAAAGATTATAAGACCCGCCCGTTTAGTATATCAATCTTTTTAACAAAAGAAGACGATAATAAAGCAAAATTAGATATACATACAGACCTTGAAGATAAAAAAGCAAAAGGGAATGATTATAAACTCTTGGGAAGAACTTTAGATGTCCCAATTGAAACGGATTTATCTTGGCGTTGGTATGGAAGTGTAGCTTTTGATACATCAGAAAAAGCAAAACAATCTTTGTCAGGTGGGGAGTCTAAAAAAGTTCTTATTGCGAAAAACATAAACAGACCTTATAAAAAGTCTGAAACTGCAAGAATTATAAACGAATTACAATCGGGATTTAAAACTTTAATTCCATGTTACGAAAATATTTTTAAAAATGAGGATAATAAAACAATGACAGAAAATATACCTTTAAATCAAATCTTATACGGACCTCCGGGAACGGGAAAAACTTATAGTGTTAAAGAATATATAAATAAAATTTTGGGTAATAATCCTGGGTTAAAAAAGAATGATGAAACCCAAAAATATAAAAATGTAGTAAAAGATATGTATTGGTATTCAGTTATTGCTTTGTCAATGTTTGAAAACGGAAAAGATAATAAATATAAAGTTGCTGATATACAAAAACAAAGATTATTACAAATGTTTGCACAAACAAAGGTAAATAAGAATATTAACTCAACATTATGGAGAGAGTTGCAAATTCACACTAATCCCAATTCTGATAATGTACATTACGGGAATCAGAAAATGCCATATTTGTTTGATAAAACGGAGGATTCAAGTTGGTTCTTGACGCAAGAAGGTAAAACTTTTGTAGAACAAAATCTATCCGATAAATTGGAACTGTTAAATGCTAAAGACGGAACAAATACAATCGAGGATTATTACAGATTTATCACGTTCCATCAGTCATATTCTTATGAAGAATTTGTAGAGGGTATCAAGCCTGTTATAAATGATGATGAGGATGAAGCTTCAATCTCATATGAATATAATACAGGTATTTTTAAGGAAATTTGTCAAAGAGCAAATTCTGATCCTGATAACAATTATTTATTAGTTATTGATGAGATAAACAGAGGTAATATTTCTAAAATATTTGGTGAACTTATAACCTTGATTGAACCTGATAAAAGAGTAACTCCAAATAAGGCACTGAATTTTGAAAATACAAACACAGACGGTACTCAATTATTGGTTACACTTCCTTATACGAAAACGAAGTTTGGTGTTCCGAGTAACCTATATATCCTTGGGACAATGAACACTTCTGACCGTTCAATCGCATCGATTGATATAGCATTGAGAAGACGTTTTGTGTTTAAGGAAATGATGCCAAAACCTGAATTGGTTGCTGATTTCGGGGTAGGATTTAAAGATATTTTTGAGTCTTTAAATGATAAAATAAAAATATTATTGGACAGAGACCACCAAATCGGTCACAGCTATTTTATAAACACAAAATATAATGATGAAAAAGGAAACAATAATCCTGACACATTAAAAAATATCTGGTTTACTGAAATATTACCTCTTTTAAATGAGTATTTTTATTGTGATTGGGAAAAACTTAAACTAATTGTTCCCGGTTTTATAAACAAAAAAGATGTTCCTGAAACATTACAACAAGAATGCGATGAGGATAGTTTCTACGAGTTTAAAACTCCGGATGAAATTGAAAATTTTGAAACAGCTCTAAAGCAAGAAAAATTTGCATAAGGAACTGTAAATATGACAGAGTCCGTTATTTTAAAAGAATATGAAGAAAAAGAGTTGAACTCTTGTGATTTGGATAAATTGCATTATTATTTGGAGTGCCAAAAATTAGACTCGGCTCTTAAAATTACGCGTGTCGGGGTGAAGGCTCGCTCTTGGGTTGGAGTTATAAAGTACAAAAAATTACAAATCCAAATATTGCCAAAACTTATTTATACCGAGGAATATAAGACAGATTACACTGAAGATAAGAAAAATGAGGTGCAAGCCAATATCTTAAAAAATCTGATGTTTATGCTCTCTTATACTAAAAAACTTGATATAAAAACATCAAATTATTCTAAATTAGCGACATCAAAAAATCCGTTTCTTGAGGTGCTTATAAGAAAATATGCAAAGTCGCTTTGTGACTGTTTAAAACGATTAACTCCGAAAAATTATCTACGAGTGGAAGATAATCTAAATTTTATAAAAGGGAAGATAAAATTTAGCGAAAATATCCGCCATAACTGCTCTAATATGGCAAAGTTTTATTGCGAGTTTGACGAATATTCGGAAGATAATATTTTGAACCGATTATTTTTGTTTGTTTCGACCTGTCTGTATAACATTTCCAATGACAGCAATAATAAAAAGATGCTCAAGTTTATTATGAACTATTTTTCGGATATTAAATTTGTGCGTTTTGACAGGTTTAAAGCTGACAAAATAAAGCTATCCAAAAATCAGGAAATGTTCAAAAAACCTTTTAATTATGCAAAAATGTTTATTGAAAACTCGAGCGTTGATTTGTCAAAGAACAGAGTTGAAAACATAACATTATTATGGGATATGAATAAACTTTTTGAAGAATTTATCTGCGAGATAATGAAAAAATATTCTGCGGAATATAAATATAAAATAGAACAACAACGCGGAAGGCGCTTGCTAATAGGTGATATAGGGAAAAGAAGAAATACTTATGTTGATGTTCTTATAACAAAAGATGACGACACAAAAATCGTTCTTGATACAAAGTATAAAAAGTTTAACGAAATAAAAGACTTTTCCAATGCGGATGTGTTTCAGGTGTCTACATATTGTCTTTTGCACAACACTGACCACGCAATTCTTCTTTATCCTCAATGGAGCGATATTAAGCCTGATAAAACTTTTTATCTTAATAATGATGATTACGAAAACAAAAAGTATCAGATTGATTTTAGAACGATTGATTTACGCTATGACAACATCAAAGATAATTTGAACAATATAAAAAAATCAATAGCAGAAATTTTAGATATTAAAAAGTAATGTATCTATATACAGCGTTACAGTATAATAAAACGTGTATGTCATGCTGAATTTATTTCAGCATCTATAAATTTTTGAATAAGACCCTGAAACGAGTTCAGGACGACAGACCTCACAAAATATACTGTAATTTCGTATATAATTGTCAAAAGTAATTTAAACTTCAACAACAGTAAATCCGCACATTTTCATGTTTGGTATATAATATTGCT
>CAYVSD010000094.1:0-4221 GCA_964453315.1 uncultured Muribaculaceae bacterium
AATCAACTCCCGATTACTCGTGATTATGAAAATCGCCAATATTCAATAGAAATGGAAACAGGAACGGGTAAAACTTATGTTTATACAAAGACAATGCTCGAACTAAACAAACGATTCGGATTTACAAAATTTATTGTCGTTGTTCCCTCTGTTGCTATAAGAGAGGGTGTGTTTAAGTCTTTGCAGGTTACACAAGAGCATTTCTCTAACCTTTATGATGGTGTTCCTTACAGATATTTTATTTATAATTCGTCTAAATTGTCGGATGTAAAACAGTTTGCGACATCTGACCATATAGAAATAATGGTTATAAACATTGATGCGTTCAAAAAGGCTGAAAATATTATCAACCAAGAACAAGATAAACTGAATGGCGAAGCGGCTATAAAATATATTCAGGCAACTAATCCGATTGTAATTATTGATGAACCGCAGTCCGTTGATAATACTCCAAAGGCAAAAGATGCAATTCAATCACTCAATCCGCTTGCAGTTTTTAGATATAGTGCAACGCACAGAGAAAAAATTAACCTTTTATATCGCTTAACTCCGATTGATGCTTATCAAATGGGACTTGTTAAGCAGATTTGTGTATCGTCAAATTCGGTCGCAAATGATTTTAATAAACCTTATATTATGCTCAAATCTGTTTCAAACGAAAACGGATTCTCTGCCAAAATTGAAATTGATGTCCAAAAACAAGATGCCAAAGTCGAAAGACAAACTTTCACCGTAAAGCCGGGAGCGGATTTGTATCAATTATCAGGAAGAGAATTATATGAAGGGTATGTAATTGAGGGAATTGACTGTACTAAAGATTATGAATGTATTGAATTTTCAAATTCTGAAACAGTTAATCTCGGTAAAGCCATCGGTAGTGTTGATGAAAATATAATCAAAAAAGCACAAATTTACAGAACCATTGAAACTCACTTGGAAAAAGAACTCCGCTACCACGATAAAGGAATTAAAGTCCTGTCTTTATTCTTTATTGACAGAGTTGAAAAATACCGCACAGAAACAGGCGAAAAAGGTATTTACGCACAAATGTTTGAAGAGTGCTACGAAGAATTAATCAATAAACCAAAATATCAAGAACTTAAAAAATGGTTTAATACAGATGTTGAAAAAGCACACAACGGTTACTTTTCACAGGATAAAAAAGGAATTTATAAAAATACAAAGGGCGATACTCAAGCCGATGATGATACTTATAACACGATTATGCGTGATAAAGAATGGTTATTATCCTTTGAATGCCCGTTAAGATTTATCTTCTCACACTCTGCATTAAAAGAGGGTTGGGATAATCCGAATGTATTCCAAGTCTGCACTTTAATAGAACAGAAATCCACATTCACTTGCAGACAAAAAGTCGGTCGTGGTTTAAGGTTATGTGTAAATCAAGACGGTGAGAGAATTGAAGATAGAAATATAAACATTCTGCACGTTATGGCAAATGAAAGTTTCGCTGAATTTGCAAGCACATTACAAAAAGAAATTGAAGATGAAACTGGTGCTAAATTCGGTGTTCTTCAGTTGAGTAATTTAATCGGTTTAACTTGGCAGGAACAAGTTGAAGTTGAACATCAAATGGATGAAACTGATGCGGCAATGGCTTATGGTGCATTGATGGTTGAAGGTGTAATTGATAAAGACGGAAATATTAACCAAGATGCGGATATTGAAAAAGTTGAAATACCAAATATTGCAGAACCGTTGCAAAAAGAGATTAAAAAGCAGATAAAAGAAAGACACTCTGAACCGATTTCGCTTGATAAATTCAAAACGATAAAATGTACAGAGGTTAAAGTTGAACAAAAATCATTCACTCATGAAGAAGCACAGGAACTTTACGAAGATTTAAAAGAAAAGAAAATTATCACTAAAGAAGGCAAAGTCAAAGATACAATGAAGGCTCAACTTGCGGCAGGAATTTTGGATTTGAAAAACAGATATTCAAATGCAGCACAAAGAGCAATTATTCAGGCATTAGAAAAAGCTGACAACAGACCTGTTATTCACGATGCAAACAATGAAGTTACAGTAAGATTAAAACAAAAAGTTTTATTATCGCCTGAATTTAAAGAATTGTGGAATAGAATTAAACAAAAAACCACATACAGAGTTACGATTGATACTGAAACTCTAATAAAAAATTGTATTGCAGAATTGAAAGATATGCCACCGATCCCGAAAGCAAAATTAGTTTCTCAAACAGCAGAAATTAATATCGAACAAGCAGAAGTTTCATATACCGAAAAACACATTCGCTCTTCCGAAATATCTGGCACATATCAAGTTTTACCTGATATCATTCGACTAATTTCATCTGAAACATTACTTTCAAGACGAACAGTAATAAAAATCATCAACGGAAGCGGCAGAATAAAAGACTTTATAAATAATCCGCAAGCGTTTTTAGAAAAAGCAATGGAAATCATTACAAGAAATCGTCACAATATGGCGATTGACGGAATTAAATATGTAAAACTTGCAGGGGAAGAATACTACGCACAAGAGATATTTGATTCGGATGAACTTATTGCATATATTGATAAAAATGCCGTTAAGGTTGAACACAGCGTTTATGATTATGTTTTATACGATAGTAAAACTGTAGAAAAACCTTTCGCTGAAAAATTAGACGAAGATCCTGATGTTAAAATGTTCTTCAAAATTCCTGATAAATTCAAAATTGAAACACCAATCGGATCATATAATCCAGACTGGGCGGTATTCTTGGAAAAAGACGGGGAACAGAAACTATACTTTATTCTTGAAACAAAAGGTACAACAAGTTTATTTGATTTAAGACCAACAGAGCGATTAAAAATAAATTGCGGAAGAAAACACTTTGAGGCATTAGACGGGGTTGAATTCTCTGAATTGCCTGTTAAAGATTGGACAGAATTTAAGGTTAATCTGTAAGGTATTTGTTTATTTCTTGTTTTATCTCTTCGTAATCATCATCTGTCAAGAATAAATACGGTCTTGCAGGGATTTCTACAGATTTGTTTTTGCCGGCTTGACCTCCGAGTTGGTGAATTGCCGCATACTCTAAATTTGAACCGATCACCGCAGAATCATTGTCATAATATGTATTGATTGATGCGGCAAGTTTGCCTTCTACTTGCAAAATCTGTCCGGGCCATTTTCTTTGTTTAGTTCTCTGTTTCTTGGTTGATTCTGCCAAGTCCACCCATTTATCAGGTCTCCCCTCTTCTTTAAAGTTTTCTTCTGTTGAATAGGCAAAAATACCTGCGATGTTTTTCATCAACGGTCGCAGGTTTTCTGTCCTTTTTGCAAGATTAAGGAGTTTTTCATGAACTTCTTTATTATCAAATTCAATTTCAATCGGCTTGTCGCTCATAAAGTTCCTTTATAGGGTAATTAGCAATCAACAACTCTTTGAACATTTTGTTTCGGTTTTCAACTCCCTCTCTGTTGTTGATTCCGTTTAATCTTTCAACAGCAATCATATCAAAGCCTTTGTATAATTCTCTGATTTTAGGTGAATCGTCATAAGATAATAGAAAACGCCCTTTGACCGCTCCTAAAACCTCTCTTAAACGTTCGTGGTCAAAGTCTTTTGTAGATGTTACTTCATAACCGCAACCTCTTGAATACGGAGGATCACAATAGAAAAATGCTCCCTCGTGGTCGTATTGGTTGATTAGTTTTTCAAAATCACGACCTTCAATCATTACGGTATCCAAACGCTCATGGATAGCCTCGATTTTTTTAGGAACATTGTGCAAGGATTTACAAGCACCGCCGGAAGTTTTCTTTACAGTTCCGAAAGTATCACCACGACCACCGAATGAACGTGTAATTAAAAAGTAAAACTGAACTGCTTTTTGAATATCTGTTATGAAAGTTCCGTTCAAGAATTGCAAAAACATCTCACGAGAGCCAAGCAAATTACTCCATTCTTCAATAAAAGCATTAGGATGATATTTGACAATGCGGAATAGATTTACAAGTCTGCCATCGAGGTCGTTGTAGACTTCCAAATCTGCCCACTTGTCTTTATAAAACAACACCCAACCGCCTCCGCCGAACGGTTCGATGTAGGATTTAATATCTTCAGGAATAAGTTTAGCGATAGTTTTTCTCAATAATCTTTTACCGCCAACCCAATTTATTAAACATTTTCTATCAATAGTCATAATTCAAACTCCTTTTTATTACTGTTCAAATGCCGTTTTAATTACCTTC
>CAYVSD010000095.1:0-4051 GCA_964453315.1 uncultured Muribaculaceae bacterium
TATTATGCTTTTAATGATAACTGGGATTTACTAGATCGAGATACTAAAGCATATATAATTATGAGATATATCGATGATGTTGAATTAGAAACTAAAAATGGAAAATTACTTGTAAAACAAATTAATTTTAGAAGTACATTTTATAATGATTTTAATGAACTATATACAAAAGGTTATATTGATAAGAAAAGACCTCTTACATACGATTTTAATGGTGTTTGTGTAGATACAAATATAAGGTATAGTGAATACTTACCTATTAAAGATGTAATGCAACACTTGTATAGATTAAATGAATATTATGAAGTTAATTTATATAAAGGAACTTATTATAAAGAAACTGAAAAATTAGATATAGGACCACTTCAAAGAAATGAAGTTCCTATTAGAGTATTCCCATTACAAAAAGATAATAATGGAGATAATAATTGGTTATCAATGGGAATGCTTGCTACAAAAAATAATCCGAATGATATAAAGGTAAACATTAGAGATGTATTTGAAACAATACCTGATAATGTTACCGAAGAAGATTTTTAAAATGCGTGGCACGTTTTGTTTACGAAGTAAATGAAAGTGGCGATAGCAATTTAAAAATTAATACTTTATGTAGTTTTAACAATTACGAAGTTTTGGTTAATACGAAATAAAGTAAACGGTTTCTAAGGTGGTAAACCTTAGCTTCCATATCTTGTCTCTGACAAGATATATAGGAAGTTATGAATAATGACAAAGCCACTTTCGTGCCATTTTCAATATTCATAATTTAGGGGATGTAAAAATATGGAATTATCTTATTCACTACATTTAGGTAATGATAA
The DNA here is from genome assembly GCA_964453315.1 of uncultured Muribaculaceae bacterium. GTDB lineage: Bacteria > Cyanobacteriota > Vampirovibrionia > Gastranaerophilales > Gastranaerophilaceae > Zag111. The sequence continues at coordinate 822 of CAYVSD010000095.1, forward strand.
AAACAAATCTATTAAAGCAAGACAAGAAGCAAAGAATACTCCATCAGGTACTACATCAAAGAATAATAATGCTATTCAAAATGTTAAGCAATTAGGAAAAGTTAATCATCATAATTTAAGACAATACGATAATAATCAGGAACTAATTAAAACTATCAAAGGTTCAAATGATATTGTTAAAGATGTTAAAGATTTGTATTTAGATTTATTTGAAGAATCTAGAATTGAATACAATAATAAACAAACAAGGGATGATAGAAAAATAGATAACTACTTTAATAAGATTGCAAATGATACAAAACATGATCTTGCTTGTGAGATAGTTATTGAACTTGGAAATATGGAATATTGGGATGAGAAAAGTTTAGAATATAAATATCAAATGACACAAGTATTTGAACAACAACTTGAAGATATACAAGAAATTGTTGCAGACTTTTATATAGCTAACGCTACTATACATTTTGATGAACACTCTCCACACTTACATATAGTTGGTGTTCCAGTTAAAGAAAATTGTAAAACAGGTTTATCAAGGCAAGTTGGTAAAACATCTATCTTCACAAAAGAATCATTAGTAGTAATTCAAGATAAAATGAGAGAAAGATGTATTAATGAATTTAACATTGCCTATGGTTTAGATTCCAAACTTAAAGAAAAAGAAAAAGGTAAAAACAGAGATATTACTTCATATGAAAGAAAACTCTTTAATGAAAGAGTTAAAGGATTAAAACAAGAAATATCAAATCTTCAAAATGAAGTATCTGATTTAGAAGATAATAAAGAATCTATAAATAAACAAATATCTAATCTTAATAAAGATAAAGAAGATATAGTTGATGAAATAGATAAAAAAAGAAAAATAAATGATAAAATTATTCTTAAAACTAAAAATCAATTATTAAGTGAGAATCAAAAATTATCTAAACAAAATGAAGATTTAAAACATGAAAATTATCAACTTAAATATAAAAATGAAGAATTAGAACAACAAAAGAATTATCTACTTTATTATATTAAAAAGTTTTTAGATAAAATGCCTAAAGTAATTAAAGACATAGTTGAAAAAATATTTGATAGAAATATGAGTGTTGATTTATATAAAAGTCAGTATGATCCAGAAATGTTAGAAGAACAACATAGAAGAGTTGAAGCGAATAAACGAAGATTTAGTTTATTTAATAAAAGAGAAATGGAAAAGGCAACTAAACATATTAATGCTGAAATGGATGAAGCAGCAGAAGAATTTTATAAAACAAAGAAAGATAAAGAAAAAGACGATGGCTTATCATTATAAGTCATCGTTTTTCTAAATATAAGATTAATTAGTGTTAATAATATTTTCTCATTTATAAAGATCTTCCGTATTTTTCTTTTTCAATATTATTTTCTTCCATTATTTGTTGTTCAAATATTGGTTGATTTGTATTTCGCTGTTGTTTTAATAATTGTTTTCTTTCTTTTTGATATCTATCTTCAAATTCATTATATAGTTCTCTATTATTTGAATAATTAATATTAGGGTCATTTTCATCATAAATAAAATCCGCATCTAATATAACTAAATCTCCCTCTTTAAGAATTATTTCTCCTCGTTTAGCATCTAAACTCAATACTTCTTCTGTCGGATTTAAGTTTTCTCTCCAATGAATTATATTTTCTTTTTTTAATCTTCCTACATTGATTTCTTTTATATCAGTCCAAACTAGATTTAAATTTCGTAAATTCTTAAATAATTGATATAATTCTTCTTTACTAGGTTTTGTGCTTGTGTCAACTCGTTCAGTAACTTCAGCAAAACAAGATTCACCATTAAATTCTAGTTCTTTACGAAATAATGGAGCAATTATATATGGATTGTTTGGAAAACTTTTTGTAACTCTATCACCAAGTTTAATAACTTTATTACCAATCAATAATACTCTTGAAAATCCACCACCATTATAAGTAATATCAGAAAATCTCACATTCTCATTTTTCATGACATCTAATACCATTAGTTTGATTACTTCTTTTAATGTTGAATCTTTCATTTTTCCAAGATGATCAGTTTCACAAAAAATAGAATTTATTGCTTTTTCTTCATTATTATCAATATAATCTTTTACTTGAGAAAGAGCCATAGGATTATCTTTTACAAAATTCATTAAAGTATATAAATTTTGTGCATTTTGGATAAATAAAGGTAAATTATCATAAATAATTTGTTTATTATTTCCTTTATACTCTATTCCTAAATATGGTATATCACATTTATTTTCAACTAATATATTTAAGAACTTTCTTTGATTTTCTTCATTTAGTCTATTTAACATATCTAAATAAAACATTTTACTTACATCCATTGTTGCAATTGTTTTTAAAATATTATCATCAATAAAATTATCGAATTTATTTTCTTCATCATTTAGGCAAACCCAAATATTATAAAATAATTGATCAACACCATCTATATATGGATATTTTTTTAATCCATCTACAAATTTTTCTTTAAAATTAGGTTGTTTTATTAATAAATTAGTATTTAATAAAAGAATATCTATATTTGACATAACAATAAATGGTAGAATTTCATCAAAATGATTTGCTATTATTTTAGCATTTTTATTTTGAAACAACGAACTATTTAATTTTTTCGAAAGAAAAATTTTTAAATTATAAAATACATCATTATAATAACTTGCAGATTCATTTTCAATAGCTCGTTGTCTTATGGTTTTTGCTTCTTCAAGTATTTTATTTAGTTTTTTTTCTAACATATTTTTTTCACCACTATAATAATTATATCACAAGTTATATTATTTTAACATTTAAAAAGCGATGATTTAAAACCATCGTTTTCTATCTATGCATTCCACTAGACATATCTTGAGTTTGTTGACCATATCCATATGCTAAATTAATATCATTTTTAAGCTTAGATGCTTCGGCTAATGTTATTTCTTTATTAATAACACGATTTCTTATTTCTGCTAGTGCTGATTGTCTTTCTACTTCTAATTCTTCTGGAGTTTTACTTCTACCAGTTAAATGAGATTCATTAGCATTTGAAGAAAGAACACCACCAGTAATTATAATTTCATCTGGATTTACACCAAATTGATTTTGAACATTTTTCTTGGCAGTTATTAAACCTTGTTTTCTTAATTCTTCTTCTTCACAGAATTTAACATATGCCGTATTAGCCATATCTCTTAAATTCTTTAATTCTTCAATTTGATTATCATACA
>CAYVSD010000096.1:0-3820 GCA_964453315.1 uncultured Muribaculaceae bacterium
AGGATTAATAGTTAAGAATGTATATATATAAGTAAATACAAATATTAATACAATATATATTACAAATCCAACTGGTGTTGAAGTAGTTAAGTAACTATTAATAAACGTAGTAACCTTAGCACTCTTTACAAAGTATGTTATTATTGATGGAACACCCATAATAACACTTGCAATGATTACTGGCATTACGTTTGCTGAATTAAGCTTTAATGGTAAGAATGTTTGTTGTCCACCATAGCTTCCAGCGCTTCTATTTGAATATTGAATTGGTATTCTTCTTTCCGCTTGTTCTTCAAATATTACACCTACTATAATTACTAGGTACATAAGAACGAACAAACCAAATGATAACCATCCAATAAAAGCATTACTTGCATCAGGTACTAAACTTTTAAATGCAGTTACAAACATATTTGGTAAAGTATTAACAATACCAGCCATTATTAATAATGAAACTCCATTACCTATACCTTTTTCAGTAACTTGATCGCCTAACCATAACAAGAAGGCAGTACCAGCTGTTAAGATTAATGCGATTTTAAAATATAAAATTGGTGCTTCTGTTTTTCCTAAAAACATCATTGGATAAAAGAAACCTTGTACAAATGCAATAGCAAGTCCTGCATATCTAGTTATTTTTGCAATTTTTCTTCTTCCTTCTTCACCCATTTCTTTTAATTCTTTAAAGTATGGAATAATATCCATTTGAAGAATTTGAATAATAATTGATGCAGAGATATAAGGCATAACACCAAGAGCAAATATTGAGAATTGTTTTAAACCACCACCACTTAGTGCGTTAAATAATTCTAAAAAACCGATATCTCCACTAATTACATTCATTCCAGGAATTGTGATAGAATTTCCAAGTGCAAAAATGAATAGAACAAATAATGTGAATAGAATTCTACCTCTTAAATCCTTATTAGTGCGTCTAAATATTTGCTTAAATGTAGCAAACATCTTAAATCACCTCCGTAGTTCCACCCATTTCCTCAATCTTAGTTATAGCTGTGTTAGTAAATAAATTAGCTTTAACAGTTAATTTCTTTTCTAATTTACCATTTCCTAAAACTTTAATTCCTTTTAATTCTTTCTTAACTAATCCAGATTCTTTTAACATTTCAGGAGTTACTGTATCTCCATCTTTAAATCTGTTTAAATCACTAACATTTACTATTGCATATCTAGTAGTAAATCTTTCATTTGAGAAACCTCTTCTTGGAAGTCTCTTATATAATGGAGTTTGTCCACCTTCAAACCAAGGAGATACTCCTCCACCACTTCTAGCCTTTTGACCTTTTTCTCCACGACCAGATGTTTTTCCGTGTCCGCTTCCTGGTCCACGTCCAACTATTTTTCTTCTATGAGTTGATCCATCAACTGTATTTAATTCATGTAATTTCATTAGTATAGAACCTCCTCAACTGTTTTTCCACGTAATTCAGCAACGTGTTCAATACTTCTTTGACTTTCTAATGCTTTAATAGTAGCTTTAGCAGTATTTATTTTAGTATTGCTTCCAAGTGATTTAGCAACAACATCTTTAACACCAGCAAGTTCAAGAACGATTCTTGATGCTCCACCAGCGATAATTCCACGTCCTTCTTTAGCTGGTCTAATTAAAACTTTAGCAGCTCCACATTCACCAGTATATTCGTGAGATATTGTTCTATTATCAACTAAATTAACATGGATTATATTCTTTTCAGCTTCTTTAATAGCTTTACTTACAGCAACTGGAATTTCTTTTGATTTACCAGTTCCAATTCCAACGCTTCCTTTTCTATCTCCAACTGCAACTGTAGCTGAAAATCTAAAATTACGTCCACCTTGTGTAACCTTTGTAACTTTACCTATAGATATAATTTTATCTTCATAAAGTTTTTTTGGTTCACGATTAAATTTTTTCTTATTATCGTTCATCAGTATCCTCCTAGAATTCTAATCCATTTTCACGTGCAGCTTCAGCTAAAGCTTTAACACGTCCGTGATATAAGTATCCACCACGATCAAACACTACTGTTTTGATCTTAGCTTTTTTAGCTTTTTCAGCTATATCTTTTCCTACAGCACTTGCAGTTTCGATATTATTAGCTTTTAATTTAAGTTCTAAAGAAGATGAACTAGCTAATGTAACACCAGCTTCATCATCTATTAATTGAGCATAAATAGCTGTATTACTTCTAAATACATTTAGTCTAGGAGTATCTTTTGTACCAGATAATGTTCTTCTAATCTTTTCATGTCTTTTAACTCTACTAACATTTTTTGATTCTTTCTTTATCATATTTTACCTCCTATGCAGCTTTCTTTCCTTCTTTACGACGGATATGTTCTTCAGTAAACTTAATACCTTTTCCTTTATAAGGCTCTGGTTCACGAACTTTTCTAATATTAGCAGCAAATTCGCTAACAGCTTGTTTATCATATCCACTAACAACTAATTCAGTTTGAGATTTTTCTGGCATTTCTACTTTAATTCCAGATGGAATAGTTAATTCTACTGGGTGTGAATATCCAGCATATACAACTACTTTATTTCCTTGAACTTGGAATCTGTAACCTACACCATTGATTTCTAATTCTCTTTTGAATCCTTCGCTAACACCTGTTAACATGTTATTGATAACTGAATTTGTAGTTCCATGTAATTGTTTAGTTTGTTTTAACTCATTCTTACGAGTTACATGTACTTCAGTTCCTTCAACTTTAACATCAACACAATCATTTCTAAAAGTAAATTCAAGTGTTCCTTTAGGACCTTTAGTTGTTACTTTGTTTCCATCAACATTTACTTCTACTCCAGCAGGAATAGTTAATATTCTGTTTCCTATTCTACTCATTGTGCACACCTACCATATATAAGCTAAAACTTCTCCACCAATTTTCTTTGCTCTTGCTTCTTTATCAGTCATAAGACCATCTGAAGTTGAAACAATTGCAATTCCAAGTCCATTTAAAACTCTTGGCATTTCATCAGCTTTAGCATATACACGTAATCCTGGTTTACTAATTCTCTTAAGACCATTGATTACTCTTTCTTTAGATTTTGAATATTTAAGGTTTAAAACTAACATTTCACCAACAGCTAATTTATTAGTGTCATATCCGTCAATAAAACCTTCTTTTGTTAAAATATCAGCAATACCTCTTGTTAATTTAGTACCTGGTACTTCAACAGTTTTATACTTCATAGCATTAGCATTACGAATTCTAGTAAGCATATCTGCTACTGTATCATTAACCATTATAGGCCTCCCTTCTTATTAACATTTGCCTGTTAATGTATTGGTTTATTTTTAATATTTTTAAAATTTTATTACCAGCTTGATTTTTTAACACCTGGTATTTGTCCTTTATAAGCAAGTTCTCTAAAACAAATACGGCATAAACCAAATTTGCTTAGTACTCCGTGTGGACGACCACATCTAGTACATCTAGTGTAATTTCTAGTAGAGAATTTACTACCTCTTGCTTGAGATATAACTTTACTTTTCTTTGCCATAAATATTTCCTTTCCTACTTACTTTCTAAAAGGTAACCCAAATTCTGTTAATAAAGCTAAAGCTTCTTCATTTGTTTTAGCGCTTGTAACTATAACAATATCTAAACCTCTAACTTTAATAACTTGATCGTATTCTACTTCAGGAAATACTAATTGTTCTTTAATTCCAAGAGTATAATTTCCTCTTCCATCGAAACTATTTTTAGAAATTCCTCTGAAATCTCTAACACGAGGAAGAGCAATCTTAATAAGTTTATTTAAGAAGTTATACATATTATCTCCTCTTAAAGTTACTTTGCAGCCAATAGCTTG
>CAYVSD010000097.1:0-3803 GCA_964453315.1 uncultured Muribaculaceae bacterium
TCATGCCCTTAATAATTTTTGCATTGAATACTTTTTGTTGGTTGTCTGTAACGATGCTGTTAATCTTTGCAATCAACGTTGGAATTGTCATTGCTGCAACAACGCCGATGATTGCTAGGGTGATCAAAATCTCTGCTAACGTAAAGCCGTTCCACAATTTAGCGCCATTCTTTTTCTCCATGTTTTCTCCTTATTCTTGATAGTAAACTACGTTTTTACAGTAGTTTAATCTCTTGATGAGTTTTTGTCAAGATTAAATAATATCCTTATGAAAGACGAAAGAAATGCTATACTCGCAAATAACATTAAAGCCGAGCGAAACAGAAAAAGATTAAGCCAATTTTTATTAGCCGAAAAGGTTAACGTTAGTGAAAGCACAATAAGTCTTATTGAAAGAGGGTTACAAACTCCGTCGGTGTTTTTGGTTTACGATATAGCAAAAATTCTTGATATTGATATACAAGAGCTTTTTAAAGGTATTCAATAAATATTCATTTACAATTTTCACTGCTTATGCTAATCTTTACTTATGTTTACGGGAATTGTTGAAGAAACAGGCACAATTATTGCAATTGGTGCCAATTCAATTACAATAGAATGCCAAAAAATTTTAGAAGATGTTAAACTCGGCGACAGCATTATGGTCAACGGAGTTTGTCAAACGGTTATTGATTTTGGGGAAAATTTTTTCCGCGCAAATCTCAGTCAGGAAACGCTTAATATAACAACTTTTTCCGATTCAAAACAAGGTGATATTGTCAATTTAGAACGTGCATTGACGCTTAATACCCGCCTTGGCGGACATCTTGTTTCAGGGCATACCGATTGCAAAGGGCAACTGATTTCTGTACAAAAAAACAATCAATTCTATGATATGACTTTTGAAATCCCCGCAGAATTTGCAAAATATATTGCATATAAAGGCTCAATAACCGTAAACGGAATCAGTTTGACAATTGCAGAAATAAATAATAATACTGTTAAAGTAGCAGTTATTCCGCACACATTTGAAAATACTAATCTCAAAACACTCAAAAACGGTGATTTTGTAAATATTGAAACCGATATTTTGGCAAAATATGTTGAAAAAATGTTATCAGCAAATGATAATAAAAGTAAAATAAATATGAAATTTTTAGCAGAAAACGGGTTTGTGTAACGATGAAAGAATTTGAATTTGACAGCATAGAATCAGCATTAGAAGATTTTAAAAACGGAAAACCGATTATTGTCGCAGACAACGAAGACCGCGAAAATGAAGGGGATGTCATTTGTTCTGCTCAAAAAGTTACTCCGGAAATAATAAATTTTTTGGCAAGCGAAGTAAAAGGTTTAATCTGCCTTGCAATTTCTCCTGAAATCGCGCAGCAGCTTGATTTACCGCAAATGGTAGAAAAAAATACAGAAGAAATGAAAACTGCGTTCACGGTAAGTATTGATGCCGATGAAAAATACGGCGTAACAACGGGAATTTCAGCATTCGACAGAGCAAAAACCGTAGAAGTTGCGATTGCCCATGATGCACAACCGTCAGATTTAAGACGTCCGGGGCATTTATTTCCTTGTGTAGCGCGCAAAGGCGGAGTGTTAGAGCGCACAGGTCATACCGAAGCCGTTGTGGATTTAGCAAAATTATCAGGTCACAGACCTGCAGGCGTAATGTGTGAGATTATGGCACCTGATGGGCACATGGCTCGCAGAGATTACATAAGAAAGTTCGCAGATGAACACGGTATGAAATTTATTTCGGTATCAGAATTAATCGCATACCGCCTGAAATCCGAAAAACTTGTTACACGCGAAGCCGAAGTAAATATGCCTACTAAATACGGCAATTTTAAGCTTTTTGCCTATAAAAACCATATCAATGGCTCAGAACACGTTGCATTAGTAAAAGATGACGGTTCAAATAAAATTCCTGCAGTAAGGGTTCACAGCATGTGTCTTACAGGAGATATTTTTCACAGCTTACGCTGTGATTGCAATTCTCAACTTCACAACGCTTTAAAATACATTAACAACTACGGAAAAGGAGCTGTTGTGTACTTAACAGACCACGAAGGACGCGGAATCGGTTTGTGTAATAAAATTAAAGCATACAAGCTTCAAGAACAAGGTCAAGACACCATTGAAGCAAATATTTCATTAGGATTTAAATCCGATTTACGAGATTACGGCACCGGAGCCCAAATTCTTGTTGATTTAGGTTATACTGATTTTAATTTGATAACTAATAATCCGAAAAAAGTCATCGGATTGGAGGGTTACGGACTCCATATAAATGATATAATAAAAGTACAATCCGAAGTCACCGAGTATAACAAACGTTACTTGAATACAAAAAAAGAGAAAATGCACCATTCTTTATAAGGAAATTAAGATATGTTCAGTACAAAATTTATAGCGGAAGAAGATTATGATAATTTTGCGGGAGTCTATGAGGATTTTCGCCTAAAAGCGAAGTGCGAATATAATTTTGAACTTGAACCCCTTGATTATGACGGTTTTCTTGATGCTGTCGAAAAAAATCTTATTGAATGTATTGTACTTTATGACAATCACATTCCGTCAGGTTTTTTGGTTTATACAACTGCAATTTCAGAAGCCGTAGAATTAAATATTATACATTGTATCCAAAAAGATAAATATCTTGAGCATTCAAACAAATTACTTGAAAAATTCTTATCTGAAACCCAAACTCAAAGACGAAATAAAATTGTTTGTTACCCAATGTTAGGAGAGCAAAAATCCCTAATTGGCGTTATCGCAAAATTAGGTTTTCAATTTGTCGGAACAGAGGTTTTGCGTTTTAAAATGGATTCTTCAGAATCTAAAGACTTGTTTTCAAGAGCACGTATAGTAAATCTTCCTCAAGGATATGAAGTTACAAATTGGCACAGCATGTATTTTGAAGACGCTGTTCAAATTATTTTGGAAGCTTTTAAAGACAGCTCAGATGCGCTTTTTGACCCGAGATTTAAAACAGAATCAGGCTGCCGCGACATTTTAACCAAAATTGTCAGAAATATATACGCAGATTTTTTGCCTGACGCAACAAGTATTTTGTTATATAACGGCAGACCTGCAGGTTTTGTGTTTATGAATATTACTGACGGAAGAATAGTGAACATTCCTCTTGTCGGAATAAAAGAAGAACATCAAGGAAAAGGGCTTTCGACTATTATGTTAAAGCATTCAATGGATGTTATCCTTGATAAAGCAAAAGCAGGCATGATTTCAGAAGTGAATACCACAACCGAAACCAATAACCTGCAAGCCCTTAGACTCTATAAAAATTTAGGATTTCTCGAAGATTACAGCTACCCGCAAGCATATTTGCCGATTCTATAATTAATCACTTATACAAACCGCCCGTATAGTGTCGTGGTTGCGGTAGTTGTAGCTGTATACCGTATCTGTGCTGTAGAAGTCACGTCTGTAAGCGTAGCCTGTGCCGTGAGGCTGTGACGACCACAAGTTGAACCAAGACGCAGTTGATTCAATCCCTAAAGCAGAAAATACTTCAGCTTTGTTCGTGTTCAAGTTTAGACCGTTTTTATAATTGTATGAGTTTGCGTCGCTGATTGTATCATCTCCATAGAGTGTGCGGGCTATTTTTGCTAATGCAGCTGCATCCGGTAATTTCTTACCTCCTTGTACTTTGTCGCAATAATCAACTGCTAGTTGCCAGTAATCATTGTATATACCATTACTAAATGTTGGCATGGTATAGCTTGGATCTTTTTCTTGAATAAGAGGAAGCATGGCATCGTTTGCCATTACCGCTGTTGATGCGAAGCATA
>CAYVSD010000098.1:0-2527 GCA_964453315.1 uncultured Muribaculaceae bacterium
TATAAAATGTATTTTAGTTGATGAAGCTCAGTTTTTAAATAAAGATCAAATAGATGAATTAAATATCATTACTAAAGCATGTAATATACCCGTTATTGCATATGGACTTAGAGTTAATTTTAAAGACGAATTATTTGAGGGTTCAAAAAGATTACTTGAAGTAGCAGATGAACTTGAATCACTTTATACATTGTGTGAATGCACTAAACTTGCTAGATTTGTTGGAAGAAAAATTAATAATGAATTTACAGATTCAGGTAAAGAAGTTATAATAGATGGAAGTAAAGAAGAAGTTAAATATATTCCTTTATGTGGTGAATGTTATTTAAAAAAAGTAAAAAAACTAGATTTGAATAAATTAAATAATGATTTGAGGTGAAATAATGGAAGAAATTATTAATCCAGAAGAAAGTAATTTAGATGTAGATGAATTTAAATTAAGACCATCTTATTTAAATGAATATATTGGTCAAAATGATATAAAAGAAAATTTAGGAGTTTTTATTAAAGCTGCTAAACTTCGTGATGAAGCTCTTGACCATGTATTATTATATGGACCTCCTGGACTTGGTAAAACAACACTAGCATATATAATAGCAAATGAACTTGGTAGAAATATAAAAACTGCAAGTGGACCTGCTATAGAAAAAACTGGTGATTTAGCTGCTATTTTATCTTCTTTAGAAGAAGGAGATGTTTTATTTATTGATGAAATACATAGAATGCCTAGATTTATTGAAGAAGTATTATATTCTGCTATGGAAGATTTTACTTTAGATATAGTTATTAATAATGATGGACAAGGAAGAAGTATTAAAATAGATTTACCTCCATTTACATTAGTTGGGGCAACAACTCGTATTGGTGATTTATCTTCTCCTTTAAGAGATAGATTTGGAATTATTGATCACCTTAATTATTATTCTAATGAAGACTTAGAAAAAATAATTAAAAGAACTGCTAAAGTATTTAATATGAATATTGATGATAAAGCTGCTATGGAACTTGCAAAAAGAAGTAGAGGTACTCCTAGAATAGCTAATAGATTATTTAAAAGAGTTAGAGATTTTGCTTATGTTTCTTCTTTAGATACAATAGATGAAGAAATTGCAAAATCAAGTTTAGATAAATTAAAAGTAGATAATGATGGACTTGATGAATTAGATCATAAATTACTTAGAACTATTATTGAAAAATATAATGGTGGACCTGTTGGTATAGATGCACTGGCAAGTTCAATTGGTGAAGAAAAGACTACTTTAGAAGATGTATATGAACCATTCTTAATACAAAATGGATATATAAAAAGAACTAATAGGGGAAGATTTGCAACTAGTAAAGCATATGATCATTTAAAAATTGATAGAGAAGAGAGATTATTTTAATTATGGATAAAGGTATTTATTTTATAGAAAAATACTATAAGAATCTATATATTGATATAAAGAATAAAAGGGAAAGTAAAAATATAAATAAATACAAGGATATTGAAAATTATTTTAATAGAATAGATAGAATAAGTAAAAAAGCAATTTATAATAATAAGATAGATTTATTATATAATTGCTATTATAAAAAATATATTTTAACAAATGATGAAAAAATTAAAAATAATTTAAAAGAGAGTCTTAAACCCTGGATTGACTTTTTAGTTACTAGGGATAATAGGACTCCTTTTTGGGTTAAATATTATATCTTTCAAGGTATGGTTAAGATGGGAAGTTTTAACAAAGAAAAAGGTGTTTATAATAAAAGAATAAAAAATACTAAGGCTCCTTTTATAGATTTTAATGAAGAAGCTGTTAAAAAATTATCTATTGAATTACAAAAATATGTTAAAGAAGAAACTCAAGAAAATAATCTAAGATTACTTTTTAAGCATAGTAATTTTATATCTTGTTATTTATATATATTAGATGAAATAAAAAAGAGAGAAAAAAGAGATAATAATGGAATTTGGATTAGATATAATGAAGGAAATTTAGATGATGCCCATAAATTATATGATTCAATAAATGGTAAAAATACTTTTTGGTGTATAAATGGATATAATTTTGCGATAGATGAAATAATGGGTACAAATACAATAAAATCATCAAGTTTTGATATTTATTATACAAAAGATAAAAATGGTAATTATACTATGCCTAGACTTGCCATTAGATCAACAAATAATTCTATTATTGAAATAAGAGGTATTTCTGATTTTAGACAAAATATTGAGTTATCAATGCTTCCTACACTAGAAAAGAAAATTAAAGAATTTAAAAATTTACCTGAAGTAGATAAAGAATATTATGTAAAAGCAATTCATGATTATAAAGAAATACTTAGATTGTGTGCTAAAACAAGAGATAATATTAGTTTTACAAAAGAAGAATTGGATTTTATTTTTGAAATAGATGATTCAATATATTTATTTAGTGATCAATATAATCAAAGGATTGAATATATTAGAGAAAACCATGTTATTAATGATAAAGATTTTCTTTTAAAATCATCTGTTAGAGTTGACAATATTTTAAAA
>CAYVSD010000098.1:2537-3585 GCA_964453315.1 uncultured Muribaculaceae bacterium
GATGAAATTAATAATGATAACTAAAATGTTAGTAAAATTTTTGAATGTAAACAATATTTATTAATTGTTGTTTGTTATATATTAAAAGATGATAAAGAATTTATGCTTCCAATAATTAAAAAGGATCCATATTATATTAGATTTGCATCTAATAAGATTAAATCTGATAGAGAAATAGCATTAATAGTATTAAAAGCTAATTTAGAATACTTTAGATTTTTAGATTTATCTCTATTAAATGATGAAGAGTTTACAAAATCAGCATCAAATATACCAGGTTTTGTAAAAAAATATATTTTAAAAGATAATTGTGATATAATACCTAATGGTGATTTAATTGAAAACTGATGATTTTGATTATTATTTACCTAAAGAGTTAATTGCGCAAACACCATTAAAAGAAAGAGATCATTCTAAACTTCTTGTTATGGATAGAAATACAGGTGAATTAACTCATGATAGATTTGATAATATTATTAATTATTTAAATAAGGGTGATGTTTTAGTTGTTAATAATACTAAAGTTTTGCCTGCAAGATTAATTGGTAATAAAATTGATACTAATGCAGTTATTGAAGTGTTAATGCTTAAAGAACTTGATAATGATACTTGGGAATGCCTTAGTAAACCTGCTAAAAGAGTTAAAATAGGTACTATTATTAAGTTTAGTGATGAATTATCTTGTGAATGCGTTAAAATAGGTGAAGATGGTATAAGACATTTTAAATTTATATATAATGGTATATTTTTAGAAATATTAGATAGATTAGGGGAGATGCCACTTCCACCTTATATTCATGAAAAATTAAAAGATAAAACAATGTATAATACAGTATACGCTAAAGAACTTGGTTCAGCTGCAGCTCCTACCGCAGGACTACATTTTACTACTGAATTAATAGATAAAATTAAAGAAAAAGGAGTAAATGTAGAAAATATTACTCTTCACGTTGGTCTTGGTACTTTTAGACCTGTTGAAGTAGAAGATGTTAAGAAACATAAAATGCATAGTGAATATTATGAAATGAGTGAAGGAACTGCAAAAGTA
>CAYVSD010000099.1:0-3251 GCA_964453315.1 uncultured Muribaculaceae bacterium
ATCATGTTGAATCGTTTAAGGAGTACAAAATTGTTCGTTCAAAAGCCATAATCGACGAAATAGACGACTATGTTGGCCCCTTATACGGCTTGACACAAGAGGAAATCAACTTCATCAAGAACTACGAATTAGAATTCCGCATGGCAGGAGAGTAAAAAGTCTTCCAACTCTACAACCTCACCCCTGAAGAAATCGCAATAATAGAACAACATAACTGATTTCTAGTAAATATTTATTTCATACTGTTGATAAAAATATTTTGTCGACAGTCTATTTCTTTGTATCTTTGCAAAAATATATAACAAATAAATTATGATAATAGGTGTTTTTTTAAGGAATTTTAAGGCGTACAAATCAATAACATATATTCCGTTATCAAACGGTGAAGGTTTCTGTGGATTAATCGGAAGAAATGGCATTGGTAAAAGTTCCATTTTAGAAGCTTTTGATTTTTTCTGGGGACATCGAGATTTTTGTGAAAACAATGAGGTTACATTGAAAGACGATAGATATGTTATGCCTGTTTTTCTTATAAAAAAATCGCAGTTGTCTAATGCTAATATTTCTACCTTAGCAGAAAAATACAGTAATAGTATTTGGAATCTACTAAAATCAAATGAGCATGGAACAATAAACTCCAATTACTGGCCAGTATTAAGTGAAATTCAAGGGCATATTAAAATGTTGTCGGGTTATTCTCAAAACGACGACTATATACTTCCTATTGGCTTGGAAAAGAACAGGACATTCACTCTTGGTATTTTTAGAGATCCACAAGTGATTGATGAAACCTGTGGATTGTCAGAGAATGAAAAAACGATGAACATTGATGAATTGACACAGCTTGTTTATCCCAAATTTAATAATTTACTAAATTATGTTTTGGATTCGTATAATTATGTGTATATCCCAAAGGATATTGAACCAGAGAGACTTGTTAGATTTGAAACAATGGAATTACAAACACTAATTGGAGAAAACCTTCATGAGAAAGTAAGTAGCCTCCTTCCCAAAACAACAATATCTACTATTAGTAAAAATCTTAAAGATTTCGTAGACGCATTATCATCAAGTTTATCTGGCTATAAGTTTAAAACACCAAACACACGCCAACCAAATTTAAAACCAGATAAAATATATTCGCTCATAATTCAGGATTTTTTTTCTCTACGTGAATTGCATAAGGAGGGCAGGAACGGCGGAGATTTATCTCTTAAAGAATTAAGCACAGGTGAAAAACAACAAGCCTTAATTGATTTAGTATATGGAATATTATCCAAATACAGAAAAAAAGAAAACTCAAATCTCATTATTGCTGTAGATGAGCCGGATTCCTCGTTGCATATATCCGCATGCTACGATCAGTTTGAGAAATTGTTTTATGCAAGTAATCATTGCAACCAAGTTTTTTTCTCGACGCATTGGTATGGCTTTATTCCTGCAATTCCAGAAGGAAGTATTACAAATATTTTTTTTGAAAAAAACAAACACAAAGGATTAATATTTAATATTTATAAGTATCGAGAGGAAATATCTATTCAAAACAAAGAATATCGAAAACAACAGCAGAAGCCGTTGCCTGTAGATATACAACTAAAAAGTACAAATGATTTTGTACAATCAATTGTAATGAGCGTAACAAGTGGTCAAAATTACAATTGGTTATTGTGCGAAGGTTCTTCGGATAAAGTGTATCTTGAAGCTTATTTCAGAGATGAAATTAACAACAAAAAATTACGCATTGTTCCAGTTTGTACGGCAAAAGAAATAAAAAAAATATATTTTTCGCTTTCAAATTCTTTACAAGATTTAAGGACTGAGATTTCTGGCAAAATATTTATGCTTACTGACACTGATAATAATCTTGTCGAATTCGAAACAGAGAAAGGTCAGGAATCTTTTTTAATATGTCGAAGGTTGCTAAATAATGAAAAAACAAAACAAACAGATTTGGTAAACATAAAAGATGGAAACAAAGGTCCGCGAACTGATATTGAAGATGTGTTAAATGGTAAGCTATTTAAGAAGGCACTTGTTTTTTTCAAAGACAAATATCCCAACGAGTTGTCATTTGTTGATGATGAGGATGTCCCTGAAATAGCAAGTGGTTTTGCCCTTGATTTAAAAAGATCAGAATATGAAAGTCTGGATGTTTTTTTTAATGCGAATAATGGAAATAATAAAGTGTTCTTTGCCCAAAAATATGTAGAATTAATGGCAGATGGATCATATGAGATTCCGTCATGGGTTATTGCAATAAAACAATTCTTTTTCACTGTTATTGGGAATTCACAACAATTTGAAGTAAATAAGTGATTGAGTCGAATTTTGGTTAAATGAACGAATAATTCTTATACAACAGATATCAAATGCAAAAAAGGAAGAAAAAAATACTTGCTTTGTCTATATCGCTTATTATTATCTGTCCAATTGTGATTAATGCCCTAATGTTAATTCCTTGTAAATGGGCGAGTGGAGACAATGTATGGATAGGGTTTTGGGGGGCTTATTTAGGCTCAATGTTATCTGCAGGTGCCGCATTTGCTATTTTGTACATTCAGAGACGAGATAATCATAAGGAAAACAGCAATAACCGTCAAGCAAACCAAAACGAGAATGCTAAAAATAGAAAATTACAAATAAATGAAATTCACTTTCGGCAAGAGATGGGCTGGTTCAGCGATTTCCGTAAAGCCATTATTGAGAATATTAACGTATATACTCCTCACAATATATTATCAATTATAAACATTCTTCTTCAAGACGAGTATACACATGCTCAAAATCAAGAGGTTCAGGATAAAACGAACAAACTTTTGGAAAAATTTGTCCAGGCAGACACTACTGTCGGAATAATTATCCCGACATCAATGAATGACAATCTCCTGGAATATAACAACACAAGAAAGGAAATGTTCTGTTTTCTATGCATTTTTACTAAAGATTTACAGGTGATAGGTTATGCCATTTTGACCATAAAAAGCCCGAGTTGCAGCTTCACACAAAAACTACTTGATCGGTGTACTTCAACAGAATTGAAAAATATTTTGCTTGGCCAAGAAGGACCAATTTGTAAAACAATTGAATTGTGGCTTGAGAATAAGTACAAAGAAATACTGAATAGATTCGACGATTTTCGTCTTTCTTCGATAAATTGTGTTAATGCAGAACTAAATCGTATTAATCAAATTCTTCAGAAGGAGTAATTCATATGTTTTTATAAAAGGCTCAAATAGCCCACGAAGAAGAAG
>CAYVSD010000100.1:0-3248 GCA_964453315.1 uncultured Muribaculaceae bacterium
GACTGTAAATCTGTTCTCGCGAGAGTACGGTGGTTCGAATCCACCCCTGCCCAAACTTTTTTAAATTAAACGACTCCTTTTGGGGTCGTTTTTATTTTATTAATTATAAGTTTTCAGGACAGTTGTGATGGGTTTTTGTTGGCTATGATGCCGAGTTGTTGAGTACCTTTTAACAGGACATTTGGTCGGAAGGATTCCATGTCATTGCGAGGGCGAAAGCCCGAAGCAATCTAGCTTTTGCTAATATAAAAAGGTCGGAAATTACTTGACTCAAAAAGTCCGAAATGTCCGATTTCTGTCCTCAAAATTCCAAAATTGAAATTTTGGCAGGGTAAAAATCTGCCTCAAATATAGACAAATTTAAATTACACAAAAGGACAAAATAGGTAATTTGAAATATTTCGTGCATTTTAATGCACGCTACGAACTAAAATACCCGCAAAAAGACATCTTAAAGGGCAAATATTTGGTTCAAATGCCGACAAAATCTAAATTATATTAAAGGATAAAAATAAGTAATTTGAAAATTCGGTGCAAAAATTATACACTACAAACTCTTTTTAATTATTTTTGTTAGGCAGATACCTATACATTCATCTTTATTGTTAGAGCTTCTTGGCGCATTGCTTTATAAAGAGAAGATAGCGCCCAAGCTAAAGGAGCATTTGTTCCTTGAAGCATTTTGGGTTTACCATCAACATCAGTAACATACTGATGTGCTTCACTAACAGTTACTCTTGGCATTTTTAGACCGTTGGCTTTAATCTGATTAATTTTATCAGGATTTTCATCGCTTATTCTGGACAATGCTCTGTTCAAATATTCTGTTTGCTTTTGTTTTAATTTTTTAATCAATTTTATTTCATTTAGACTAAGTTCACGATTTTCTCTTTTTGCATTTACAACCAATTTTTCAATTTGTTTACCATAACCGGTTGATATTTCTGAGACCATGAACCATTGAGCTTCTCTATCAGGAGTAGAAAGTTTTGATCTGGCAAAAAACATATTTGGTTCAGAACAATCTTTTGATGCATATTGGTCTAAAATGTTTTTCCAATCTAAATTTAATTTACCATCTTTATCAATTGCGGTAAAATAGTTAAGATTCAAATAACTATCCGGAGATTTAGCAACCGTCCCATCTTTTAACACAAAATTAAATGGAGAATACCTTATTATTCCATTTTCTCTAACTAAATTCTGTTCTAAAGATTCTAAAATCTCAGTATGTTTTAACACATCATCAACAACATTATCCGCAAGTTTGATATCAGAGGTTGTAACAAAAACCAATGAAGAATCATGAGGTCTGATACCCGGTGCTTCTTCCAAATACGTAGATCTCACTCTCTCTTGTCCTCTACGTACTAATATAGCCAATTCTTCATTACTTAATGGGTTCAAACTAGCAAATCGACTTCTGATATTTTGGATTTCAGGATCGTGTGCATACCTTTTATTATATAATAAATTACGATAAGCATCTAAACCGCTTCTTATAGCTTCTGTATCAGAAGTCAATCCGCCTTTCAATGGTATTTCTTCCCAATTACCGGCAGAAGGAGCTGTTGGATAATCAATAGCCTTAAAATATTTACTTAAATTGTCTATCGCTTCAATTATATTATTTGGAATATCTTTAGAAGATTTGTAACCGTAAGATTTCCTTTTAATGATTCCATCAATTATGCCAGAACAAAACTCACGTAAAGCCAAGCCATGAGATTCAAGACGTTTATTATTAAACCATTCTTCATCAGGTGCTAAAGTCTTTGGCATAAAAATATGAGGAATACCTTGCATAGCATCGCCCTCTCTGTATAGTTCCGGTGTCGCTATTAATTTCTTAAATTGTTCAGCTTGGGTTGAATAATACTCTCCTATTGTATTAAGAGCTTTTGTCCAAGTTTCGGGACGTTTTCGTTTCTGAATATCTCCAACACGCATTATATCTGTAATCCCAGCTCAATCACTCATTTCCCAATTTTCTGTTGCCCCGCATGTTTTTGCGATTCCGCGTTCTTTATCGATAATTAAACCATAGTTGACATTATCTGTCATATCAAAAACATGCTCTTTGTTTAAATATCTAAAAAGTTCAGAAAAATTTTCTTGATTATATTCTGATTTTAATAAGCCAGCAAGTGCCCTGTTATGTACAGAATATGTAAAACCACCTAAACGAACTCTTTTTGGGGTGTACCTAGTTGCAGCAATCATGGCTTTTAGAGCATTCATTAATGATAACATCCCATTGCCATTATTTATTTTGTCAGCTGTAAGTTCACAATTTACATCCATAAGTTCTTTAGGATTATTTGGATTGTTGACAGTTATTTTTTTAGTACCAAAAAACCTTCTCAAAGGTACAAGCCATTTTTCATCTTTTAACCCTATTAAGGTTCCACTTTCTGCATGCTTTTCTAATGCTTCCAATGCCTTTTCAGCAGTAAGTAATTTTCTATTACCAAATGATATTACGTTATCATTATATGACTCATTATTATATATTCTGCAATTTCTAACAGGTTGTATTAACATTTTTATATTCCCTTTCTTATATGTGAATTATATCAAAAAAATTTTTATTCTATTTAATTCAAAACACGTAAAAATAAAATTTGCTACTTTATAGACTTTTTCAAAAATTTTCTCAAATTCTCTGTTCAAAAATCTCAAACCATCTGTCAAACTGTCTCAAACCATTTGTCATTTTACAATTATTTCGCTATAATTCAGCAAACACGCATATTGTATCGGTCGGAAGTTTATCGCAAATCAATTTCGCAAACTGCCTGTTACTTTTTCTCATACCATGTGTTATTTTACAAAAAGTTCGAACACACTTACCTTTTAACAGGACATTTGGTCGGAAAGAAATAAGCTTGCTGTCATGCTGAACTTGTTTCAGCATCTTACAAAAGCCACGTGTTTACTACATTTAGGTAAGACCCTGAAATAAATTCAGGGTGACAATAAGGTCGGAAGTTGGTTAAGTTGAAATGTCCGAAATGTCCAGTTTTGGTAACAAGAATGTCCGCACTTTTGCACATTTTGTTCCTATATTTGCACTCAAAAGTAGGGTTGACTTTAATCTACCATTTCAAGATATTAGGTCGGCTGAAGTCTACCCTACCCACTTTAATAATTATAGGAAAATGTTACAATTTATAAATTAAAAATCACAAAGCACCTATATAATCATAAAATTTAAATACTCGAACTTTTTGCAAAAATTTTACACG
>CAYVSD010000101.1:0-2972 GCA_964453315.1 uncultured Muribaculaceae bacterium
TGCGAGCGTAGCGAGTCGCAGAGGGAGTAAGGGTGAGGGTTGTTCCCCGCAAGGGGCGTCGTTAAATAATTCACCCCTCACTTGAATTTCTAAGCTCATTCTTCGCTAAGAAATTCTTTTCTCTCCCTAGGAGAGATTATTATTGTAAATTTTTGTAAAGATTTTTTATTTGTGTCATAATTCCCGCCCTCAAACTCCTTGACGATAAATTTTTATGTAATACGATATTAGAACATGCATAAGTGAAAGTGGGTGAATTATGCCCGAAATTCTAAATCATCGGAAGTTTGATTAGGCAAGGGTTTCAGTTACTTTTACTTCTCCCTGAAAATTGCATTATTTGTCGGTTAACGCATGCCGCACAGAGGGTTTACAGCCATAAGTTAGAAAATTTTTGTAGTACGTACACCATTTTATTTTATGAGGTGATTTAATGTCTAAGACAAAATACGAAAAAAGGGTAACTCCAATGGGTATACCGCATACTCGTTTGGATGATTTGCCGGATCTTATTGAAGTGCAAAAAAAATCTTTTGAATGGTTCTTGACAGAAGGTTTGAAAGAAGAATTACTTGCATTCTCTCCTGTAAAAGATTACACAGGAAGATTAGAACTCCATTTCTTGCCGAATTATACTTTTGACAATGCAAAGTATACTGTTGAAGAAGCAAGAATTCATGACGCAACTTATGCAAAACAATTACGCGTTATGATCAGATTAGTAAACCGTGACAGCGGTGAAATTAAAGAACAAGAAGTTTATATCGGTGATATTCCGACAATGACTGACAAAGGTACATTTATCGTTAACGGTGCGGAACGTGTAATCGTTTCTCAAATCGTTCGTTCCCCGGGGGTTTATTTTGATAAATCAATTTCCCCTAATGGAAAACGTTTATACAACGCAACAATGATTCCTAATCGTGGCGCGTGGGTTAAATTTGAAACTGACGCAAACGATATTGTTCACGTAAAAATTGACAAAAACAGAAAGATTTTAGCTACAACTTTATTAAAAGCTATGGGTATTTCGGTAGCTGAAATGGAATCAAAATTCACTCACTTTGATTTCTTAAAGAAAACTTTAGATAAAGATAATGCCGAAACTACAGAAGATGCTTTGATTGAATTATATAAGAAAATCAGACCGGGAGATCCGGCTTCTGCAGCAGGCGGACGTCAAATCTTAGAATCAAGATTCTTTGATGCAAAAAGATACGATATCGGTCGTGTAGGACGTTACAAATTAAATAAAAAATTAAATTTAAATGTTCCTCAAAATCAAAGAACATTAACTGTTGAAGATATCGTTTCAACTATTGAATATTTAATTAACCTTACTTATGATGAAGGTCAATTGGATGATATCGACCACTTGGGCAACAGAAGAATTCGCTCAGTTGGCGAATTGTTACAAAATCAATTCAGGGTTGGTCTTTCAAGAATTGAAAGAATCGTTAAAGAAAGAATGACATTACAGGATTCTGAAACTTTAACACCGTTAAATCTTTTGAATACAAAGCCTTTAGTTGCTTCATTAAAAGAATTTTTCGGCTCTTCTCAATTATCTCAGTTTATGGACCAAACAAACCCGTTAGCTGAATTGACTCACAAACGTCGTATTTCAGCATTAGGGCCTGGCGGTTTGCAAAGAGAAAGAGCAGGTTTCCCTGTTCGTGATATTCACCCTTCTCACTACGGACGTATTTGTCCTATTGAAACACCGGAAGGACCTAACGCAGGTTTGATCGGTTCATTGGCTACACACGCTAAAGTTAACGATTACGGATTCATTGAATCTCCGTTCTTCGTTGTTAAAAACGGCGTTGTAACCGATGAAGTTGTATATATGACAGCAGATGCTGACGAAAACTATCGTTGTGCTCCTGCTGACGTTAAATTAACTAAAGACAGAAAATTTGTAGATAAAATTGTTCCGGCAAGATACCGTTCAGAATTTGTAATGGTAGATTCAAATAAAGTTGACTTTGTCGGTGTTTGTCCTATTCAAATCATTTCTGTTGCAACATCAATGATTCCGTTTATCGAGCACGATGACGCGAACCGTGCTTTGATGGGTTCAAACATGCAACGTCAGGCTGTACCTCTATTGATTACTCAAAGACCTAGAGTAGGTACAGGTTTGGAAGCTCGCGTTGCAAAAGACTCCGGAATGGTTGTAGTTTCTGAAGTTGACGGTACGGTAGAACGTGTTGTCGGTGAAGAAATCGTTATAAAAGATAAACAAGGTAAATCTCACACTTATACATTAATGAAATATGTGAGATCAAACCAAGATACTTGTATTAACCAAAAACCTATCGTTAATGAAGGTGATAAGGTTAAAGCAGGGGATGTAATAGCTGACGGTGCTTCAACTTGTGGCGGCGAACTTTCTTTAGGTAAAAACGTAATTGTTGCTTATATGCCTTGGGAAGGTTACAACTATGAAGACGCGATTTTGCTTTCAGAACGCTGCGTTCATGATGATGTATTCACATCCTTACACATTGAAAAATTAGAAATCGAAGCTCGTCAAACAAAACTCGGACCAGAAGAAATTACCCGTGAAATTCCGAATGTTTCAGAAGATGCTCTAAGACATCTTGATGAACGTGGTATTGTTCGTATCGGTGCAAGAGTTTATCCTGATGATATTTTGGTAGGTAAAGTTACACCGAAAGGTGAATCAGAACATCCGCCAGAAGAAAAATTGTTAAGAGCAATCTTTGCTGAAAAGGCAAGAGATGTAAAAGATAATTCATTGAGAGTTCCTCACGGTGGCGGAGGCAGAGTTCTCGACGTTAAAGTATTTGACAGAGAAAAAGGCGATGAATTGCCGCCAGGAGCTAATACTGTTATCAGAGTTTATATTGCTCAAAAACGTAAGGTTTCTGTAGGTGATAAACTTTCAGGACGTCACGGTAACAAAGGTATCGTTTCAAGAATTCTTCCTAAAGAAGATATGCCGT
>CAYVSD010000102.1:0-2735 GCA_964453315.1 uncultured Muribaculaceae bacterium
GGACTAAAAATACACTAGCATTGTTAAATCAATTAATAAAATATTTTCAAAATCTCGGTATTATAGAAAGAAAGTGCACTTTCCAAGTAAAAAGATTAACGGACAAAAACAAATTTAGCATTAACAGAATAACTTTTGTATAAAAACATGTTTTTTAATTTTATGTTGACAGGTTTTTAATAATTTGCTATTATATATACAAATAGGAGATTTATATGTATAAAAAGATAGTTAACTTTATAAAAAATAATATGAATTCAAATACCGAACAATTCAGTATGCGAATTCCAAATGACTTAAAAAAGCCGTTAGAAAAGAAAGCAAAGTCATTAAGATTACCTTTACCGGATTTTATTAGGGCAATTATGTTAAATTCGATTTTGCCGGAAATTTTAGATTCTGAATTAAAAAAAGTTACCTGTGAATGGATTACATCGCAAGGTAAAGATTCTATAGAAATCCATTTTGGTGAAAAGATAAAAAGATTAAAAGAAATAGTTGATATAGCATCCTATGCAATTAAAGAAACCGAAAAACTTCAACAAAAATTCATTGATGCAGAACTTGAATATATGAATACACTAAATAGCAAGATGAACACAAGCCGCAATATAGGAGGAAAATAGCGATGTAAAATATTTGAAAAAAAATAATTTTATTTGTAAAATACTTGTATGAAAAAAATATGGATTTTATTTTTAATATGTTTATTTATAACTTGTCCTGTTTTGGGTTGTCCTATAACAAAAAACCAGCCGATTACTCATCCTGACGGAACTATTGAATACGATTTTTCTAAACAATCTCAAACCAAAGCAAGTAAAATATTATATAAATTTGTCTTGAAAGAATTAAATAAAACTCCAAAAGAAGCACAAGATTTTGCAAATATAACCCCCAAAACAGTAAGTGCTTTTGAAACCGATTTGAACGGTGACGGTAAAAAAGAAATTATTGGTGTTGTTTTTTCAACATATTATTGGGGAACAGCGGGATATTCTTTATTTATTCTTGAAGAAAAAGGCAATACTTACCAGAATATTGCATATTTATTAAATTTTGAACCGTTAAATAAATTTTATGTGCTAAATAATAAAACGTATAGTTACAAAGATATAAGTTTTTCAGGTTCAAGTGCTTATAACTTTAAAAATTTAACTGCCAAATTTGATAAATCTAATTATATAAATATTGAGCAAATTAAATTATTTGAAGAAAATTTAAAAAATTTCTCTAGATAAGATGTATCTGAAATAACAGGTATAAAAGAATAACAGCCGTTTAAAAATATAAATAGTATAAGGGTATTTAAAATATTAAATACCTGAATTAGTGATAAAATCGAAAGGACAATTTTATGACAAAAACATTGAATGATTTTTATAATGATTTAGGTACTAGAGAATCAGGAGGCAATTATTCTTCTGTAAATAAATATGGTTATGTTGGTAAATATCAAATGGGTGAAGCTGCAATGATAGATGCTGGCTATTATAAAAAGCCTTCTGGGAAATACAATAATGATTGGTCTGGTCAATTTACAGGCAAAGATGGTGTATATAGTGTTCAAGATTTTCTAAAAAACAAACAGGCACAAGAAAATGCACAAAAAGCATTCAAGCAGGCTCAATGGAATCAATTAAAAGCTATTGGAGCTGATAAATATATTGGTAAAGAAATTAATGGAGTCAAAATAACGCAATCGGGCTTATTAGCTGCAGCTCACCTAAAAGGTCCTGGGGCAGTAAAAGAATATTTACAAAGTGATGGCAAAAATATTCCAAAGGATGCTTTTGGTACAAGTGTTGAAAGTTATATGAAAAAATTTGAAGGATATGATGTCTCAAATGTTACAGGAATAAAAGATTCAAAAACTAATGATAATACCTCTAAAAGTGAACCAATTGAAAAAGAACCTTTAAATTATAATCAGAATGTTCCGTTTGAATTAAGCATTCAATATAACGATTACCAACAAAACAACCTTCCTGATTTAAATGATTTAATGATTAATCCTATAAATCAACAACCTGATAATCCTTGGGATATGATCCCAATGGCAATACCTGAAAGTTTAAGGCAACCTTCAGGTATTCCAACTGGTCAGGCTGCAAATTTTGATATTAATCAACTTGCAAAAATGTTGGGAATTCAACTACCTGAAGTTCAATCTAAACAGGATTCAGGCTTATTCGGTTACACAAATCCACTAACAGGTAGTAACCACATATATACACGTGAAGAAGTCGGGCAAATGTCATCAGATGAATTTGCCAAACACGAAAAAGAGATTGACGCACAAACTCGTGCATTTAACGGAACTATGCCAACCAATGGTGATTTGCAACGAGAAGCAATGACGGGTGGCGGTGTTGTATATGTAAATTCATACACGCGTTCAGATGGAACAAAGGTCAGAGGTTATTACCGTAGTAGGCCTAATATTTAGTTTTATGTAAATAGTTCGGTCTTTTATTAGATCGAACTATTTAATTTTTATTATTAATAAGGAGACGATATGACAAAATTAGATAAATTAAAACAGTCAGAGCATTTGTATGTTTACGAAAAACAACCGCTTGATGTGATTGGTACAAAACTTGACCTTTCGCGCAGGACTTTATTTTATTGGAAGAAAGAATATGAATGGGATAGAAAGAGGTTTGAAAAAGGCCGAGAGCAGGAATTGTTTAATCGGGAGCTACTGAATTTTGCTCAAAAAATTATGGATAAAA
>CAYVSD010000103.1:0-2589 GCA_964453315.1 uncultured Muribaculaceae bacterium
TATAACCAAATAGGCATTAAATCGGGGTGGGTATGCCCATTAAACAGATTATAAACCCAACTTTGTGATGCCATTTGAATGGTTGGATCAACATTTATCTGAATTACATCAGGATTAATCGCAATAATGACAACCTTTAACCATAATTCCTTAAAACTTCCCTGTGTTTCCAACGGCTTGTATGTTTCAGGTTGCTTCCCAACCAACAACAGATTATTGTCGGAATCAAATATTCCAAACTCTCTCATATAAAACCCACCGACTGATGCCGGCACAAGTGCTTTAGCAGTCAGTTGTGTAAGTTCTGTTATTTCGGCTCTGTATCTTTCGTTTTTTAATCTTGTTTGTGTTGGATCAGGTTCATAATAAGCACCATTTGAATCACCAACGGCAATATATTTTAAGTCTAATTTAGTGCCGTCATTAAGTGCCTCATTGATTTTTTGTAAACCTATATCGGTTATTATTGAATAAAATTCCTTTGTCATACCGTAACTTCCTCGCTTGTCGTTGCATAGCTTGCGTACATTTGAGTTGCTGTGCTGATTAAATGAATAATCAGGCTTTCAAGATGAGAACGTACATTTTTATTTGCGGTTATAAGGTCGAGTAATTGTTGCTCTGTAAACTCGTCAAATCCTTTGTCGTTCATATCTATTGAAATTCTGAAGTAATATGGATGTCCTCCATACTCAAACCACTCGGACACTTTGCCGTTAAGTCCTAAAATCTCAAGAACACGCACAAGAGAATATTTAGTTCCACGATATCTGTGCAGGTTCAAAGAGTTCTTTATCAAATCTCTCTTTTCAGCTTCCGTTGTGCATCCTGCCCAACCCTCATTCCCTGTGATATGGAATTGCTCGGCAAGATGAATTAAAGCGGATTCATTGACTTTGTCGAATAAATAAACCAATAAACATTCAAGATCCAATTCCTGAAAACGTGCGAATAAATCGTCAAATGTTCTTGAAGATAAATCATTAATCGGGGACAGATTATTATTCATTTGCTCTGCCTCCAATCGATATATTATAACTTTGCAGGTTTGCCCATTGGTTATTAGACAATATCTGATAAGCCGGAGATAATAATTCCACTTTATAAACACCATAAATTGAATTTAAAATGGCAATAATTTGTGTCGGGACAATGTCTTTTCCGAGCTTTGATGACATCTCTTCTTTATATTCATTTAATCGCTCATTAACCAACTTTTGAACGGCATCTGCATCAGCATCAAGATATAAAGTCAAATTCGCAACTATTGTGAAATCTATCTTTTCAGGTGCGTGAACCACGACTCTATCAGTAAGCGGTCTGACTTTATCTGCTGACAAATAATCAGTTATTATTTGGATCATTTCAGGTGTCGGGTTTCCTGTCGCTGTCAGAGGATAAATATCGACAACTCCTGCCGATGTAGATAAAACTTCAACATCGGTTACTGATTGATGAGCGGATAATGTATGGAATCTATAAGCACCTTTGCTTCCTGCATTAGAGAAACTTTCAGGAGCAAGTCTTATTCTTTCTCTTAAACTATCCTCTGATTCTTCATCAGCACCACCGTCTGTAACAGTTATGCTTTCAACAACATCAACATCATAGGATAAAGGTGTCAGAAGATTATTTACTTTTCCGATAGCATAACCGTTTGCACCCTCGCCTGTCTCTTCACAAGTTACACCAATTGTTGCTGATAACGTGCCGGCAAGAATGTTTGTATCGTCATCGGTTGCAAAGGTATATTTCCCATCTTCAGTTTCAATTTCAGTACCTTTTGGAATAGGAATATCAAAGTTCAAAGTTTCGTTCAAAGAGAATTTTATTGTTGTTTTAGCATATTTCCCCTCCAACTTATGAACCCCGACAAGTTCTGCCAAATGCTCCAACACTTCCATTGGTGCATAGGTCAAAAGATTAGACTTTGCGATCTCTTGTATTTTTATTCGGAGCAGATTTTCTCTATAAGCACCGACATCAATTAAGAGTCTTTCAATCTGTGCAGGCTGTAAAGTTTTGCCTGTCTTTTCCTCATAAAGACTAATCCACTCTTGAGTTATTTTATCGGCATCACGTTCGATAAAATTAGGTTCAGGGAGTCTTGTTGTCATAATGTCACCTCCGCTGTTCCTTTAGTAGATGAGCCGTTAAGAGTCCATTGTACTTTTATTTTTATATTTGAGCCTTCAACATCAAACAGGACAGAGTTTACATGAACTCGTGTTTCCCACATTGAAATTGCATCAATGGTTTCTCTGATAATATTTGCCTTTGCAATATTCACAGGATAATCAATGTATTTTAGGATGTCCGATCCAAATGTAGGTCTGTGCGGATCAGAACCTTTTGGGGTATTTAAGATTAAAGCAATGCATTGGTTTATATCCTCAACACCTTCTGCGACATCGCCGATGCCGTTGAGTTTGAATTGCCAATCTACATATTTAATTTCGTTTAATTTAGTCATTACATTCCTTTATCAGGTGCGGAAGTCGGACTTCCCTGATTTCCTGTGTGTTTGTGTGCGTTGTAAATATTTCTCATTGCTTGCATAGAGGACTTTTTATCTGTTATGTCAGCACT
>CAYVSD010000104.1:0-2491 GCA_964453315.1 uncultured Muribaculaceae bacterium
TATTTCTTTCATTTATGTCTTGTAAATTAGTTCTAGTGCCTTGACTAGGAAATTTTTTTTCTAAGTATTCTCTCCATGTTGAATTTTCCTTACTAAATTTCAAATCATCAAATTGATTTATTACTCTTTGTCTATCTCCCTCTATATTAGGATCATATTCAGTATATGGTATTTTTGCATCCTGTAATTGCTTTTTAAATTCAGCATCTACATTGTTTGGTATAACTACTTGTTGTACTTCATCTAATCCTACTGCTCTTTTTGGTTTAGCTTCAAAGTATTGTGTAGGTAATTGCCTTAATTCACTAAACATATCTACTATTTGTTGTGCTTCTTCTAAAGTAGGATTAAAACCATATTCATTTAGTATTTTAGTCAACTTATTGGCATCTACTTTTTTACCCTCTCCAAATAATCTTGCAGCATCAGAAATAGCAGTATCTAAATTATCTCTAGCAATAAAATAATTATCACTATTTTCATGTCCTCTATTCATAATTGCTTCATCTATATTTGATAATCTATTTTGAACATTTTCTAACATTTGTGAATATTCTTCACTGCCAACAGTTGTAAGCAAGTTTTCATTTGCTTTTATATCTTCAATGTTATTAAATCTAATAGAAGCATTACCTGCAATTTGACCTATTCCAGTAAAAATACCCTCAGTTCCAGTATTATCTAATGCATCTAATATTTTGACTACATTATCTACTGTATAATCTTCGTGTAATTGTTCAAAACTTCTTGGATTACCAGATGAAGTATAATAATCCTTATTATTTCTTAGACCTTTTTTCTCAATTATATTTGCAAATAAATCATCTACCCATTTTTCATATTCTGTTTGATTTATTATATTATCAATTTTTTCTTTTGTTGCCACAGTATCTAATACTTGATGATTATTACCATACTTTTGTAATTTATATGCAGCTCTTAAAAAATTATCTTTAGATGCAAAACTATCTTTTAAGTTATTTATTTGCATTTGAATTATTTCAGGATTATCATATTTTTCTTGTAGTTGTTGTTTGTAAGCATCTACCATTGTTTTTGTATAATTATCTACTTCATTACTAGGTATATCATTTAATTCATATTTACCATCATAATTATCTAAAAATCTTTGTAATGTTTCATTACTATATGTATTAGAAAATTGTTCATTTTTTGTTTCTACATTAAAATTAGGATTATTATTTTTTAAAAAAATATATTTCATAGCTGTATTATTTTTAATGTCATCTAATGTTTTATCTAATCCTCTGTTATTGATATTATCTTCAAGGTTATCTAAAATACTCCAAGCATCACTTATATAATTATCACCTGGTTTTACATTTCTATAATCATAATCACCCATTATATTTCTTATTTTAGATTTTTCATTGTTATTTATTTTATATTCTAAATGAGGAAATCTTGGTGTATATGCATCTCTTGAATATACTTTGTTTTTAGAATTTAATTTAGGATCTATTGTATTTTTATTAAATAATACAGAAATATCTCCATAACCCTCATGTGATATTTCACTAGGTTTTGTAATAGCAATAGATGGATAAGGGAACCCACCTAATTCTAGTATTCCTTTAAATTTATCTTCATTTAAATTATGTATTGCCATTAAAGTACCAGTATTACCTATTTTACTTGTTTCTAATGTTACATCTTTACCATTTTCTTGTAATTTACCTGTATCTTCATTTATACTATATCTAATATCATCACTCTTTGTTGGTGTTAGATTATCTATATTTTTTATTTGATTAGGTTCAAATGCTACATAATTATATTTTTCTCCATAATTATCGTAATCAGTAACACTTGATTTTATCCCATCATAACCTTTATTCTTTAAGAATTTAGTAAATTCATCTCCATATTCACTTACAACTCCACTTAGAATTGCTGTTCCACTTTGTTGCCCTATATCATTTTTATCAAATACTTCATAAGCACCAAAATCTTTTTGTGTAGCTTCTGGATGAGTATCTATAATTTGATGTGAAAACTCTGTTAATATATTTGAAGCTTCATTAGATAAATTGTTTTCTACAATAAATGGATTTGTTAAGTTTAAATATGTAGAATATTTATAACCACCTTTTGAATATTTGTCAGCTTTTGTTTCATTATCAGTAAAATAAAATCCATCTCCAGAACTAGCATATAGTGTTGCACCTGTTTTCATTCTACCTTTATCAAAAACTGTAAATTCATTAGGTGAACCGTGATACACTGGTATTAAATTACCATTTTTATCTCTTACTTTACTATCTTTAAAATATTCTACTTGTTCATTTGATAGCATATTACCATTTGAATCAGTTTGAGTACTCATTTCTATATTTGAGTTTTTTGCTTTTTGTTGTACTTTTTGATTTTTATAAGCACTTTCCCATTTATTTCTTAAATCTTCTATAAATTGGTCTTGATTTTTATATCCTGTAAATTGATGCCATAAA
This sequence comes from uncultured Muribaculaceae bacterium, assembly GCA_964453315.1. Lineage (GTDB taxonomy): Bacteria > Cyanobacteriota > Vampirovibrionia > Gastranaerophilales > Gastranaerophilaceae > Zag111. Next base: position 2,472 of record CAYVSD010000104.1, read on the forward strand.
TACTTTATTTCATTATATAT
>CAYVSD010000105.1:0-2472 GCA_964453315.1 uncultured Muribaculaceae bacterium
TCTTCCAAGTCAAGTTCTAAAATATCTTCATAAACCAACTTCTGACCGTCAATTTCGGCAAGTTCCGCAATTAAAGCATAAGGAATCTCTTCAGATGTCTTTGCTTTTTGTTGTGCTTGCAGGAGGTCAAATCCTCTTCCTTTTTTCAATGTTGCAATTTTTCCTGATGGTAAATTAATTTTTTTTGTCATTTTTTATCTCCTCTTAAATTTTTGTATTCAAGTTTGGTTTTTATGTTGTTCAAAAAGTGTTCAACAGGCTCGTAATTAAATTTTTATGGTCGGGGGAATATAAAGTTACCATGTAGATATTTTTAAGAGCCTTTAAAACGATTCTATGAGTTTTAAGGTTTCATATCTTTTTCGAGTTGTAATATCAATTGGGGTGTATGGCGTACCACAGGCAATTAAAGCCAATGCTAATGCCCAAAATCTGTCGGCGTGTCCGTTAACTTCGGAGGTCTCTGCATCAAAACGAATATTGCCGGCTTTGGTAGTAATCTTTTGAATTGAGTGCAAATCTTCTCGGATATCGTGTTCCGCAGGAATGACCACTTGCTTATCTTCAAAGTTGGTGCGGAGGTTGTATGCCATTTCCTCTTTGGATTTATTTGTAAACATAACCGCTTCCACACGATATTGCCCAAAATCTCTGACTGCTTGTTCTGCTAATTGCATACCGATTCCCGTACTATCTATGCAACACCTTCTTAATTTCGGATGATTCAGAATTTCTGAAATTATCTCGTATTGGATATGGAACGGAGTCTTTTCAAGAACTTTAACTTTTCTTGTGTATTTATTGTTTTCAAACCTTTCAATACACCATATAACCGTTAAGTCTTTTCTTCTTCCGATGTCTATTCCGACATATAAATCGCCTTTTATTTCATCAAGCGATTTTAGAACATCGGTTGATTCACAAGTTGAAATCAAATCATAAGGTAAGAATGCACAAGCCTCGTCAATTGCAATACAGCAGTATTCTTGAAACCAAGTATAGTCATCAAAACAATCTCTGCATTGTTCATCTAACCATGCCTGTCTTTCCTCTTGAGTCGTTGCTCTTCCGTAGATTTTATCAACCAATCCTTCATCAACTGCAAGTTGGATCGGGACTTTGTGATGACTCCAATTTAATTTTCCTTTTAGGACTTGATCGATGAATTTATAATATAAGCAATTCTGCCCGTTGTGCGTTGAGAGTATGCGGAGCGGATAACCCCAAGTAATACATGGTCGTGCCGCTTTCCATAACTCCATGGGTGATTTGTGAAAGGCGAATTCATCAAGTACAACTTTTCCACCCTTTGAACGGAATCCTTTAGGGTTTGAAGAAAGTGCGTGAATTTTTGTACCATTGTTAAACTCAATTACAAATGCCTTTATATCTTTATCGTTGTCGATTATGACTTCACCCAATGACTTTGCCGCTACATTGAAAAGTTTTGTCCATTGTTCGCAATAATCAATGTATTCTCGTGCGGCAGATTCATCCGCAGAAGAAAACCAAACGGCAGGAACTCGCTTATAAACACAGTCCCTTACATCTTCATAACTTTGTACATATGTCGCTCCTATTCTTCGGGATTTTTCCCAAATTTTTACTTTTGATTTATCGTTCAGCCATCTCAATTGATATGGCAGAAAAAATGATTTACTGTTGTTCTTCATCTTCAGTTTCTGTTTCAGGTGGAATTCCTAAAATTTCTTGTTCAATTTTTGCAATTACATCAGCGGTTAAACCTTTTTTAACGGGTTTTGCCTTACTCATTGCAATAACATCTTCATAACTTTTGACTTTGCCAAACATCGGGAGTAAACGACAGAATGCATAAAATCTTCCGGGATCTACTTTTTCGCCAGACTCCATATCAATGGTTATGTCTTTCATAATTTTTCGTGCAAATTCGTATAATTCCTCGTGAAAAGCAGTTTTAGACTGCGTATATTGCCGTCTTCTCGTATCCCAATCAAACTGTTCCTTCCAATTCATAACTGTTTTTCGGTTAATGTTCAGTTCTCTTGCGATAGTATCAATGTTTTTTAATTTGTAGACATAAAGATGCTCGGCATCATTTATTAAATAATCTTTGTTATTCAAGTTCTGACTCCAAGTTTTTTATTTTAGTTTCAAGTGCTTTCATTTCAGACTGCACCTCGTTTAATCTTTTAATTGTGACGAGTGCTTTTTCTGTATCAAGTTTAGAAATCTCTTCATACGGATTAAGAAGAGAACGAATTAGAATAACCAAGCCGGAGCCTTCAGTATCTAAAGTACGGTAGGTCTTTTTAGATTCAGCAAGCATTCCTTTGAGTTGAAGTCTTTCGGGATTCATGGGTTCACCTCACGTTTCAAAATCGGACACCATAAGTTGTTGTCGATTTTACTTTCTATTCTTGACAGTAATGCCGCATGGTATTGGTTAGTCTCAAGCAAGTCTTTTAAGATTTCAAAATTATTCTGAATAAT
>CAYVSD010000106.1:0-2460 GCA_964453315.1 uncultured Muribaculaceae bacterium
CAATGTTGTCACCTGCTTGACCTTGGTCAAGAGATTTTCTGAACATTTCAACACCGGTAACTGTAGTTTTTCTTGTTTCACCAAGACCAACTAATTCAACTTCGTCACCAACTTTAACTATACCACGTTCTACACGGCCTGTAGCAACAGTACCACGACCTGTGATAGAGAATACGTCTTCAACAGGCATCAAGAATGGTTTATCTAAATCACGAACAGGTTCTGGGAAGTATGTATCGATTGCATCCATCAAATCCCAAATTTTATCAACCCATTCATTTTCACCTCTTTGAATTGAAGAGTTAGCTTGAACTGCTTCTAAAGCTTTCAAAGCTGAACCTCTGATGAACGGAATGTTAGCGCCGTCGAATTCATAAGAAGATAACAAGTCTCTAACTTCTTCTTCAACCAAATCTAACATATCAGGATCATCAACCATATCGCATTTGTTCAAAAATACAACAAGGTTAGGAACACCAACTTGTCTTGCCAACAAGATGTGTTCACGAGTTTGAGGCATAGCACCATCAGTTGCTGCAACTACAAGAATTGCACCATCCATTTGAGCTGCACCTGTAATCATGTTTTTAACGTAGTCAGCGTGGCCCGGGCAGTCAACGTGAGCATAGTGTCTGTTGTCTGTTTCATACTCAACGTGAGCTGTAGAGATGGTAATACCTCTTGCTTTTTCTTCCGGAGCAGCGTCGATTTCGTCAAATTTCTTAGCATCTGCTTTACCAGCTGCTGCCAATACGCCGGTAATAGCTGCTGTCAATGTAGTTTTACCGTGGTCAACGTGGCCGATTGTACCTACGTTAACGTGCGGTTTCGTACGTTCATACTTTTCACGTGCCATGAGATTAATCTCCTTTTCTTTGTGTCTACTATATATCTACTACTTTTTAGTATTTTTCGATACTTCTCATATATTATTCACTCAAGAATGTTTGTCAAGGATATATCAACAAATTAGATTTTAACTTTTTTCATAAACTTTTGTAACAAAATCTTTGACTTACAGCAATTTCATCATTAAGAAATACTTTATATATACAGAGTATAAAAAGATGGAGGATGATGATTATGAGTGATGCTATTCAAGCTATAGGCAAATCCGAAAAATCTGAATCAATTGTTGATAAATTTAAAAAATTCCAAAAAATGGCTTTAGGCGGCGATGTAAAATTTTCAATGCCTGTATTCGGATATGGTTTTCCTGACGGAGCAAAAGTTTCTGACGGGGCAAAAAGCGCTTCTACAGCTTCTTTCAAAAGCCAATTGTAAAAATTTTATTTTTATTATAATGTAGTCCTTGAATTTTAATCAAGGACTATTTTGATGTTATTAACAGCTGATATCGGAAATACAAATATTACCCTTGGGCTTTTTAATGAAAGCGGAGAATATATAAACGAGTTTCGTCTTGCATCTGATAAAGAGCTTTCGCAGCAGGAATATGAAGTTTTATTAAAACCTTTATTTAAGGATTACGAAATAAAAGGGTGTGTTGTTGGTTCTGTTGTAAATGAATTAGGCGAAAAATTCAAACATGCTTGTGATAACGTTTTCAAGGTTAAATCTGTTTTTGTTTCAAACGAAATTAATTTAGGTATAAAAATAATTTCTGATCATCCGGAAGAAGTCGGAGCCGACAGAATTGCCAATGCAGCTGCTGTATGCTCTCAATATAAAGGAGCTGTTATTGTAGTAGATTTTGGAACGGCAACAACTTTTGACATAATTAATTCTAAAGGAGAATTTTGCGGAGGAGTAATTGCACCGGGGTTAAACACTCAATTAAAATGTCTTGAAAAAGTTACTTCAAAATTGCCAAGAATAGAAGCATCAATTTCTCCATACGCAGTCGGACATAACACACAAGAAGCGATTTTATCAGGAGTAATTCGAGGAAGCGCTTGTATGGTGGACGGTTTAATCGAACAGTGTGAAAAAGAATTAGGAGAAAAGGCAACAATTATTGCCACAGGCGGTTATTGCGGACTAATTTCAAACTACCTAAAACGCCCGTTTGACTTTGTAAACCCAATACTAACTCTCGAAGGATTGAGAAAAATATATTATTTGAATGTGAAAACTAGGGTATAAAAGATATATTTTACCTACTAATCTCCGAGACAAACCGCCCGGTTATTGTCGTGGTAGCGGCCGCTGCCGCTGTATACCGTATCCGTGCTGTAGAAGTTACGATCGTAGGCGCTGCCTGTGCCGAGAGGCTGTGAAGACCACAAGCCGAACCAAGACGCAGTTGATTCAATTCCTAAAGCAGAAAATACTTCAGCTTTGTTCGTGTTCCAGTTTAGGCCTTCTTTTCGATTGTATGAGTTTGCGTCGCTTATTGTATTGTTATCATAGAGTACTCGTGCTACTTTTGCTAATGCAGCTGTATCCGGTAATTTCTTGCCTCCTTGTACTTTGTCACAATAATCAACTGCTAATTGC
>CAYVSD010000107.1:0-2351 GCA_964453315.1 uncultured Muribaculaceae bacterium
GAATGGTACTACTGCAAGATTTAGTAATACTGGAACTCTTGGAAGAACGCCTGGACAAAGTTGGAATTCTATAGAAGTGGTTAAGGATAATATCTTAGAGGCTAGAGGCGTTAAAGGTAATAAATTATATGAAAAGACACCTTTATATACAATAGTTCTTACACCACAAACAATAAAAGAAATTAAAGCTTATAATAAAGGTAAAAGTTATAATGATTTTACATTAAATTGTAAAAATAATGATAAAACATCAGCATGTATAAGTGACTTTATACATACAACAATATATTCTGCTATTAACAGAAGTAAAAGTGTTGCTAATTGTTATAATATGACTAAGAATGAAGCAGGATTTAAATCTTGCTATGAGAAAAATAATTAAGGAGGTATATAGATGAAAGAATCGTTTTGGGGAGCAATGATAATTGTATTTGCAGTTATTTCAGTAGCGTTTATTTACTTTTTTCAAAATGTTACTAATACAGATCAACAAAATTATACTTTACTTAAAGAAACAACAGAATCAGCTATGTATGATGCAATAGATCAAGCAGAATATAATAATAATGGTAATATTAAAATAAATGCCGAAAAATTTATTGAAAATTTTGTTAGAAGATATGCTGAAAATGCAAATCTTTCTAACACTTATGTTATTGAAATTTACCACATTAGTGAATTTCCACCAAAAGTTAGTTTGATGGTTAAATCAACAAAATCAACAAACGCTACTGGTGAAATAGTAGATTTTGATATTACAAATAAAATTGATGCAATTTTAGAAACACCATATTAATACGATATTAAAGATAGAAAGGGAGATTTAAATGAATAATATTGTAGTTTCGTTACAAAAATTTTTAAAAAACAAAAATACTGTTACCATTTTAGGAGTTGTATTAATAATTGTTATCTTATTCTTTGGATATAGATATCAAATTAAAAAACAAGTTAATCCAGTTGCTGCAGACACAATTCAACCAAGAACAAAAATTACTGAAGATATGATTGAAACAATAAGTGTCGCACCAATCGTATTACAAAAAGGAGAAGTAATTCAAAATAAAGCAGCTATTGTTGGTAAATATAGTAATTATAATACTATGATTCCAAAAGGTAGTATGTTTTATACAAATACAGTTGTAGATGAATCAAAACTACCTGATTCAGCATTTATTGAAGTAGCAAAAGGAGAAGTTCCTTATAACTTCCCTGTTACATTAGATTCAACATATGGTAACTCTATTTATCCAGGTAACTATATTGATATCTATATGAAAGCAGATAGACAAGATGGAAGATTAATGGTAGGTAAATTACTTGAAAATGTAAAAGTACTTGCTGTTAAAGATTCATCTGGTAGACATGTTTTCGAAAATAGTGAAGAAGCAAGAACACCTGCATATTTAATATTTGGTGTTTCACCTGAAATAAATATATTACTAAGAAAAGCAAGTTATATGAGCAATTACTCAGCAGAATTATTCCCTGTTCCACATGGAACTTCTGTTGAAGAAGAAGGAGCTACTACTGTAACTAGCCAAACATTAAAAGATTTTATAAATGCTAATACAGTTGCTAATGACGAAATTGAAGATAAAGTTGATACTACAACTAAAACAACAACTAATACAACAACTGGAACTACAACTACTAAAAATACAACTACAGGTACTGTTAGTGGAGGAACTACTAACACACAAACTACAACAAGGTAGGATATAAATGAATGATTCAATGTTTTCCCAAATTGATTTTGGGGAACTTAAACAATATTTAGAAGATGACGATGTAACCGATATTTCATACAGTAATAATGGACAATTACATCTAAAAACATTATCAAAAGGTATTTTTAGAGTAGAAAGTCAAACTGTTAATAATGCATTTATGGAAAAATTGGCATTCCAATGCGCCAATGTTATGGGTAAAACATTTAATATGGCTCATCCATTTCTAGATGCTGAAGGTGCAGAATTACGTCTTAACTTTGTACATGAGTCAATTGCTAGAAATGGAATAGCTGTTGTTATTCGTAAAACTCCAGCTAAAATAAGACTGGAAAAAGATAAATTATTAAAAGAAGATTATATATCATTAGATATACATGATTTCTTAATTAGATGTGTTCAAGGACATTGTAATATTATTGTATGTGGTGAAACTGGTTCAGGTAAAACCGAATTTGTTAAATATTTAGCGGCTCATACAAAAGAAGATGAAAAATTAATTACAATTGAAGATACACTTGAATTACATTTGGATCGTATATTTCCACATAGAGATATTGTCGCAATGAAAACTAATAATATTGCTTCATATAGTGATGTTATAGAAACATATATCATACA
>CAYVSD010000108.1:0-2291 GCA_964453315.1 uncultured Muribaculaceae bacterium
CTCCTATTCCTCAAGAAGGAGAATGGACAAAATGCAAAGAAATTAAAGACATTTCAGGTCTTACACATGGTTGCGGCTGTTGCGCACCTCAACAAGGTACTTGCAAATTAACTTTAAATGTTAAAAACGGCATTATTCAAGAAGCATTAGTTGAAACTATTGGATGTTCAGGTATGACGCACTCTGCTGCTATGGCCGGTGAAATTCTTCCTGGTAAAACAATCCTTGAAGCACTAAATACTGACCTTGTTTGTGACGCTATAAACGTTGCAATGAGAGAATTGTTCTTACAAATCGTTTACGGCAGAACTCAATCTGCATTTTCTGAAAACGGATTGCCTGTTGGTGCAGGACTTGAAGATTTAGGTAAAGGATTGTGCTCAATGTGCGGAACAATTCATTCAACTGCTCAAAAAGGTGTAAGGTATCTTCAGCTAACAGAAGGTTATATTCTTAAACTTGGTTTAGATAAAAATAATGAAGTTATCGGATATCAATTTATTAATTTGGGCAAATTTATGGATGCTATCAAAAAAGGTGTAAATCCTCAAGAAGCTTACGATAAAAATATCGGAACTTACGGAAGATTTGCTGATGCGGTTAAATATATTGATCCAAGAGAAGAATAATAAACCTGTTTTCCTCTGCCTTTGGTAGAGGGTAGAATTTCTTAATGAACATAGTGAATTTAGAAATTCGGGTGAGGGTTAGATTCTGAAACAAGTTCAGAATGACAGTATAGGATAATTAATAAAATAAGGAATAAAATTATGACAGTAAAATTTGAAGGACAAGATAGACGCGAAGCTACTTTGAAAAAAGTTTTGCCTCAATATGGCTTCAAAAATCTTGAAGAAGCTCGCGAATTGTGTTTATCAAAAGGTATTGATGTAGATGCAATTGTTAAAGGTATTCAGCCTATTGCATTTGATAATGCTTCTTGGGCTTATACATTAGGTGTTGCTATTGCAATTAAAAAAGGTATTACAAACGCTGCTGATGCAGCAGAAGCAATTGGTTTAGGATTGCAAGCATTTGCAGTTCCTGGTTCTGTTGGTGACAGACGTCAAGTTGGTATCGGCCACGGAAATTTGGGTGCTATGCTTTTAAGAGAAGAAACAAAATGTTTCTGTTTTTTAGCTGGTCATGAATCATTTGCGGCTGCTGAAGGTGCTATCGGTATTGCAAGAAATGCTGATAAAGTTAGAAAAGAACCTTTAAGAGTAATCTTAAACGGGTTAGGTAAAGATGCTGCTTATGTAATTTCAAGAATTAACGGCTTTACTTATGTTGAAACTGAATATAATTATAAAACAGGAGAATTGAAAGTTGTTAAAGAAACAGCGTTTTCTGACGGTGAAAGAGCAAAAGTAAAATGCTATGGTGCAGATGATGTATCAGAAGGTGTTGCTATTATGATTAAAGAAGGTGTTGATGTTTCTATCACAGGTAACTCAACTAACCCAACTCGTTTCCAGCACCCTGTTGCAGGTACTTACAAAAAATGGGCTATTGAAAATGGTAGAAAATACTTCTCAGTAGCATCAGGCGGTGGTACAGGTCGTACATTACACCCAGATAACGTAGCTGCAGGCCCTGCTTCTTATGGTATGACTGATACTATGGGAAGAATGCACGGTGATGCTCAATTCGCAGGTTCATCTTCTGTTCCTGCTCACGTTGAAATGATGGGCGTTATTGGTATGGGTAACAACCCAATGGTAGGCGCAACTGTTGCATGTGCTGTTGCTGTTGCTCAAGCTATGAATAAATAAAGTTTATTTTTATTAAATAAAAAAACGAGCCTTCAATTTTATGAAGGCTCGTTTTTTATTTGAACTAAATCCTCTATATTACATCCTAAAAATAAACAGATTCTTTCAATTGTATCTAATGTTACGTTAGTTCTTCTTCCTCTAACCATTTCCGAAATTTTAGCCCGACTGATTCCTGTAGCTTTATGCAGTTCAAGTCCTGTAATTTCTTTATCCCATAACAATTCACGTAGTCTTAACTTTATCATTATAAAATTATAAAGGCATAATATCTTATCTTGACATTTTTTACCTTATAAGATATTAATGTATCTAAAAAGATAATAGAACATTAAATAAATTAATATGAAAGGAGAGAGAGGATTATGAATGGCGGGAAAAATAAAGTAAAAGGTTTTACTCTGGCCGAAATATTGATTACATTAGCAATCATCGGCGTCGTTGCAGCAATGACAATTCCAACGTTGATTGCAAAGATTAACAGTATCGTTAAAGATAATCAACAAAAAGTATTCA
>CAYVSD010000109.1:0-2237 GCA_964453315.1 uncultured Muribaculaceae bacterium
AGAAGTAGAAGGACCTTTCAGTTCAGCGATCCGCCGCGACACAATATTTTTAGCATCTTCCTTAAATTCTGCCCATTTGGTTTGCGGGTTGTAGCTGTAAAGCTCGTCGAAACTCATCTCGCAGAGATTGTAACCAACAGGCAGCGCAACTTTCTTGGGGAAGAACCATTTGAGAGTCGGATCAAATCTTGCACCTTGACGTTTCAGTTCGTCTTTGATTGCAAAAGTATCATCACCATATACAAGATATGCTTTCTCGTCTTCGCCAAAGCCCAGTTTAAGAGCAACTTCATGCTTATACTTTTCAGCATTCTGGATCAGATCATTTGCTTTTGCCTGCTTTTCAGCTTCTCTTTTGGCGCGGGCTCGCTCATTTGCCGCCTGCATCCGATTATACTCTTTTTCGGTGTAAGCGCGAACGGTCTGGACTGAAACTCCGCTACCCTGGCACCCGTAGCAACGTGTCCCATCCATCTGATTGTAAGAATAGTGGCCAGAACCGCCGCAGCGTGGGCATGTGCCTTTGACCTTTACATAGAGGCGTCCCTTCTCATTCTTGAACGGCTCCCCAACAATCTTCATATCCTTATAAGAATCAGCCACAAAGATTTTTTCCATAATTGCCACTATCCTTTCTTTATCTTTTGTATATATATTATAACAAAATTTTTTAAAAAAATAAAGCTGCGGATTGCAGCTTTAGTTAAAAAGATTACTGAATTCGTTCCCAAGGGGCTTCTAACAAAGTCTCTTCTTCAGAATGTCTAATCCACAGTCCAGGAGATTTAATCTGGTTCTGAAACTCGCACCAGCCGCATTCCCGCGCCAGCCACTGAAAAGCTTCATATTCTTTTTCATCGTGAATTAGAACTTTTTCACAGTCGTTATAAATATCATCATCGAAGAGATCACCGCCAACCTTATAAGGACAATCATTTTTGTCGTAGAAAACAACATTAGCAATTTCGGGATGGTTCTGAGCCTCTTCATACGCTTCGCAATCCCACTCGTTCTCAAATTCTGTTCCATCGTTTGCAATATATACAGTTCTCATATTCTCATTCTCCTTTTGAATTATCGCCACATAGCATCGTGCTGAGCAGCTTCAATCTCCCAAATGGGGATCAAGTCTGCATCTGATACAAGAGGAAACCATTTGTCTCTTGCGGCAAGCATATCATCATATGTTGCGGAGGGGGACCAGTCCTTTCCTTCCAAGGCGCACGCCGCAAGCACCTCTATATTTGTAACATCGGTGTGGCTGTACCAAGAGTAAACGCAATCACGAATTCTTTTGACGCTAAAGGGGATGCGCTTTTCAACAAGAACACCAACAGCAAGATGAACGGAGTTTTCAACAGTGGTAAAAGTTTTCATGGCGGCAAACCTTTCTTTTATCTTTATTTTGTATATATATTATATAATAATTTTTTAAAAAAATCAATAGAAGAAGATGATAGTGGGATCAAAATTGACTTTTTTAAAAAAATATTGTATAATATTAGTAAAGAAAAAACAAATGGTGGTAAATAAAATGACAGTTGCTTGTAGAATGACACAATGCCCCTATTATAGTAATAACTTTTGCGGCAAACCATTAGCAGTTACTATTGATTAGATGGGTATGTGTAGTGTTTTATGGCGGAAGGGGCAACGAGTTCCTTTAAAAACGCCTTTTACCGATTAGTATTATCCGCGGCAATTGGTAGAAATAATTGATGCGGAAACCGTGGTTGATGACAGCCAGGAAACAGAGATTAAAGAGGAAGGAGAGAGCCGTTCGGAAGATCCGCTTAACGGCGACGCCGCATTTGAATAGACAACAGAGAAGACGACTGATGAGAAAGATCCCAGCGTATAAAAAAATTGTAAAAACCGCTTCCAAAAACGCGGTGAATGATTTGGAAAAAGCTTTTGAGAAAAAGTGGGAAGAGAACGAGAAAAAAGAAAAGGCGGCTAATGATTTTAATAATAATTAAATTATTAAAAATCAATTAATTAATTAAAAAATAGTCGATTTTTCTTTTTGGGAATTAAAACGACTCGTATTTAATTTCGTTTTATAATTAAGATTAAAAACAAATTGAACCCGTTCTGACGGGTATTATAACGGAGGAGTCCGCATGGGAAGATTTAATGATTTAAAAGAATTAATGACTGCTAAATAGATTTGTGAATTATTTGGTTGTTCAGAAAGTAGTTTAAAAACCAATTTTACACGAACCGCCGCATCATTA
>CAYVSD010000110.1:0-2216 GCA_964453315.1 uncultured Muribaculaceae bacterium
CACCAATGTTTTCGCTACTTATGCCGACATTCTCACTACTATCTCGTCCATCAGTGTTTTCACTCTGACTTCGTCCTATTATAGTACGCTCCCCTACCCATTATAGTAAACTATAATGGCGCAGTTTCGGTTATATGCTTTAGTCCCGGTGTATTTTCGGCGCGGAGTCGCTTGACCAGTGAGCTATTACGCACTCTTTCAAGGTGTGGCTGCTTCTAAGCCAACCTCCTGGTTGTCTAAGCAACTCTACCTCCTTAACCACTTAGCATATATTTGGGACCTTAACTGGCGCTCAGGGCTCTTTCCCTCTTGACTACGAATCTTAGCACCCGCAGTCTCACTGCCAGGTAGTAACGTTACCGGTATTCGGAGTTTAACATGATTTGGTACGGCATTTCGCCGCCCGCACCAGACTAGTGCTCTACCTCCGGTAAGATAAACCCGACGCTGTGCCTAAACGCATTTCGGGGAGAACCAGCTAGCTCTTGGCTCGATTGGCATTTCACCCCTAACCTCAACTCATCCACCGATTTTTCAACATCGGTTGGTTCGGACCTCCACGTAGTGTTACCTACGCTTCATCCTGGTCAAGGTTAGATCGCCAAGGTTCGGGTCTAATTCATGTTACTTAACGCACTGTTCATACTCGCTTTCGCTGTGGCTCCACGTATTATCCGCTTAACCTCGCAACATAAATTAACTCGCCGGCTCATTCTTCAACAGGCACGCTATCACACAATTGATTGTGCTCTAACTGATTGTAAGCTAACGGTTTTAAGATCTGTTTCACTCAGCTTCTCACTGTTCTTTTCGCCTTTCCGTCACCGTACTCGTTCACTATCGGTCACTGACTAGTATTTAGCCTTACCACATGGTCGTGGCTGATTCAGACAAGGTTTCTCGTGCCTCGCCTTACTCGAGATTCTTACTACAGATTTTTAGATTTAAATTAAGTGACTATCACACGCTATGGTCCAACTTCCCAGTTGTGTTCATATATCTAATAATTTTGTAACTGTATGTATTATCTGTAACTAATACCGTAAGTCTCACTACACCCTTAATACAACGCTTACAGGCTATCACATATTAAAGGTTTAGGCTCTTCCAATTTCGCTCGCCGCTACTTTCGGAATCATTTTTATTTTCTTCTCGTCCTGTTACTAAGATGTTTCAGTTCACAGGCTTTCCCTCTTTATACTATTTATTCATATAAAGATTACAAAGCTTTAGCTTTGCAAGGTTTCCCCATTCGGATTCCCACGGATCAAGACTTATTAGCAGTTCCCCGTGGATTTTCGCAGCTTTTCACGTCCTTCGTCGGCTGTCAATGCCTAGGCATCCCCCATTAGCTCTTTGTAGCTTTACCTTTTTAAGGTTCATTGATGATTACGTCTATCTTAAAATTTTGTAAGCCTTTGCTCCTGTAGAGTTTTCTAAAAAACTCCTACGTCGCTATATTATGTTTCGCAACCTGCTTGCCTTGCTCTCGCAAGTCAACCCGTTGCTACACATCGGCTTACGCTTTCTCGATTTACGCTTATTCTCTTATGCAATTTTCAATGTACTATACTCAGCTTCGTACGCTGATAACAAAATAGCTGATTAAAACTCGTTAACTCCTATCTCTACTTATATATAAATGATCCAAAATACATAAGCTTCGTCAATAGACGACCTCGGAATCTGCGTCTTGATTGCCTTTATTACAGGCTAACGCTTTCTCCCTAGAAAGGAGGTGATCCAGCCACACCTTCCGGTACGGCTACCTTGTTACGACTTCACCCCAGTCACCAACCCTGCCTTAGGACGCTGCTTCCTTACGGTTAGCCCACGTACTTCGGGCGTGGTCGACTTCCATGGTGTGACGGGCGGTGTGTACAAGACCCGGGAACGTATTCAACGCAGCGTGCTGATCTGCGTTTACTAGCGATTCCGACTTCATGCAGTCGAGTTGCAGACTGCAATCCGAACTGAGGCTGGTTTTAAGAGATTTGCTCACTCTCGCGAGTTGGCGACTCGTTGTACCAACCATTGTAACACGTGTGTAGCCCAGAGCATAAGGGGCATGATGATTTGACGTCGTCCTCACCTTCCTCCGGTTTGTCACCGGCAGTCTCGCTAGAGAGATCTTTATCAGTATACCAATAAAACCAACTAACGACGAGGGTTGCGCTCGTTGCGGGACTTAACCCAACATCTCACGACACGAGCTG
>CAYVSD010000111.1:0-1829 GCA_964453315.1 uncultured Muribaculaceae bacterium
TTCTTCAACTTTATAAAGAAATTAATCTTTTAATTCTTCAACATCGATTTCTTTTGATTTTTTTACTAATTCTTCTAGTTTTTTAGCAAGCATTTTCCTAGTATTTTCTCCTTTATCAGGTGCAAATAATAATCCTAGTCCAGCTCCTACTGCTAAACCTCCTAAAAATGTTCCAATTCCTTTTCCAGTTTTACTCATAACTATTCTTCCTCCTCATCTTCATAGTCATATTTTTTTCTATTTTTAAATAGTCTTTTAATGCCACCACTTATAAATCCTACTACACTGTCTCCAAGTGCAGACATTTTATTGTTAAATGCATCGACTATTTCAAAAACCCTATCTAATGTTTTAACTTTTTCTGTAACATCATCCACTAAAGCATCAACTTTATGTAAAGTTATTATTAATCTTACTCCAATAACAATAGCTACTAATATTAGTATAATCAATAATACATAAATTATGATTTGTAATGTTTCCATTTTTTATTCCTCCTTATCATACATTGAATCAATTAAGTTAAATAAATCATGTTCTAAAGTACTATCTGTTAATGTTTTATCAGCTAAATCCTTTTCATCATCTTCATCATCAAATTTACTTATTTTAACACTGTTTTCTGCTTCTTCAATAGACATATTTTTATCAAGTTCGTCAGTAGCCTCATCTATTTTATCAATTATATCTTCTATTTTTGCTGTTCTACTAAAATCAGTTTTTGACTCTTCTACAGTTAATTCCTTTTTTATATCTTCTGTACTAACTTTATTTAAAGAATTTAGTGTATCTTCAAGTTCATCTTCAAGTGTTCCATAAGCTTTTCTTCTTACATTATCATAATCTGTAACTGATGAGGTAAACGTTTCATTTGGTAATGTTTTTTCTTTAATTTCATCTTTTTTATAATCTTTATCAAGAACACCCCAAATTGGTGAAATAACTGGTGTTGGCTTAAATACTTTTGGTGCTTCATCTCTTGCAGGCTCTGTATTTCTAACGTTTCTATTTGCAGGCTCATCAAGTACATTTCTTCTTTGTGGTAGTTTTACTTCCTCTTCCTCATCATCAGCAAAGTCAACAAAATTAAATGTTCTTTCACTTCTAAATAAATCTTTATCATTTAATTCCTGTTTAGGCTCTTCTTTAACTGCTTCTTCTACAGGATCTAACTCAATTGTTTTAAATTTTAATTCTTCTACCTTTGGAGCATCTTCCTTAGAAGCAGTTTCTTTTTTTACAATTTTGCTTACTTTTTCTAATTCTTGAGTTTCACCATCATCAACTACTACTTCATCATAAAAAATACTCTTTAACTTATTAAAAACGCCCATAAGCGCACCTCTTTCTACTAACTTACTAATCTTCTTCTTTTTCCGATTCTTCAATATATTGTAATATATTTTTAGTATCATCTTTTTCTTTTGGTTCGGGTATCTTATAAACAGTCTCACTTGATTTCAAATCATTATCATTGATATATTTTTCAATTACTAAATCATTATATCTTATAGACTTTAATATCGTCATACTTCTTGACACAGCATAACGTAATTCACTCTCTTCTACCTCTACCTCTATTATAGCATAATTATAACACAACTCAACAAAAAAGTTGCCATTATTTTTTCTTATTTTTAAGTATCCAGTTTTATCATCTTGTTCAAATGAATAGTACTTATAATCATTTAAATCTCTTTCATATGATATATATGTATTTTTGGCATTTCTTCTTTCAAATGCAAGATAATCTACATACTCTTTTATTTGTTCATCCATACCATCACTTCTTTTTTTTATATTATAACATAATTATAATTAATCAATCG
>CAYVSD010000112.1:0-1825 GCA_964453315.1 uncultured Muribaculaceae bacterium
GACTGTAAATCTGTTCTCGCGAGAGTACGGTGGTTCGAATCCACCCCTGCCCAAATAAAAAGATCTCTTTATGAGGTCTTTTTTATTTGGTGTTGGTTGTTACCTTTTAACAGGACATTTGGTCGGAAGTGTTTTCTGTCATTGCGAGGGCGAAAGCCCGAAGCAATCCAGCTTTTGCCAATTCTTAAAGGTAGGAAATTGGTTGAGCACAAAAGTCCGAAATGTCCGATTTCGGTAACTAAAGTGTTAGCTAATTTACACTTTTTGTCCCAATATTTACATGTATATTTTATGTCCGTTTTGGGTTGGAAGTTTTCATGTCATTGTGAGGGCAAAAGCCCGAAGCAACCCATCTTTTTATGGGTCGGAATTAGTTTGATTATCACAATCCTAAAACGGACTTTAACGGACTTTGTTCGGACGAAAACGGACACAAAATTTTTATAAAATCAGTAAAACTCAAACACCGTTTGAAAATTTTAGAACAGAAATAGTCCGTTTTAGCCCAGTTTAAATATTTGGAGTAAAAATTCAAACTCCAAAGATTAATAATTTGCATTATCTAATCGCTAATTATTTTTACACTCTTATTTTCTGGAGTGCCATAAAGTAAAGCTTCAAATATTTTTTTGATAGGATATATTGATGAGTATTTACCGTCCATTACTTCTTCCATATTGACTTCACCAATTTTTTCTACATTTTGTATAGGAATAGGTTCCTTATACACATATTCTATAGCTTCTTTTCGTTGTTTGAACAATTTTGATTCGTAAACTGAACTTCCTTCATATATGTGATCATGACTTCCTTGTCTACCTAATTTATCAAAATATCTATTTATTGAACAAAGAATCATATCTGCAATATTATCTTTTTTATAATTCATCTTTTTTGAATCTTCAAGTATAAAATCTAATAATTCTTTCTTATCTCCTGATAGTGTCGAAAAAAGACGATTTTGACTTCTAATTCTTAGATTTTCATGTTCAAGAACATTTGTAGGAATTCTTAAAATTACAAGTTCAAGAGAATCTTTTAAGCAATGATCTATCAAGTTTGATTGATAAAAATGCCTATCATTTTTTAAAATACCTTTAATACCTTTTCACCAATGCCTAAAAAAGTTTCCCAAATCAAACATAAAAATTCCTTGTCCTATAAAGTCATCTCTGGAGGTACTAATTTGACCAGTCTTGAGCATTCCAAGATAGTTTTCTCTATTTGTCAGGTGATAAATATATCTAGGAACTGAGCCTTTTGCTCCAGTTTTTAGATTTATATTGCAAGATAAATTCTTATTAATTTTTAGAGTGTATTTACAAAAAACGTTTGTAAATTTTTTAGTTGTTTTTTTACTTTTCAATATTTTGTCAAGTTCTTCTATTGTCAGATTTCGGGAGTCAAATTTATCCAATTGAATTTTTATCTCGGATAGAAAAGATAGATATTTTTCATTAATATCAGGGTATTTTATTTTTAATTTTTCCAATATTAAAGATGAACTAGGTTTAAATACGTCTTTTACCTTACTACTAGTCACTGCATGAAAGAGACCCTTAGTATCACGAGTTGTATTACCAACTACAAATTTATAAATA
This sequence comes from uncultured Muribaculaceae bacterium, assembly GCA_964453315.1. Classification (GTDB taxonomy): domain Bacteria; phylum Cyanobacteriota; class Vampirovibrionia; order Gastranaerophilales; family Gastranaerophilaceae; genus Zag111. The sequence goes on from CAYVSD010000112.1 coordinate 1,602, forward strand.
CTTTTCTCAATTTTCATTATTGGAACCTTCTTAACATATATAAAGTATTTTTTTATCAAAAATTGCTATATTGTTACAAAAGTTAAACCCATCACCCTGTTTTCTAATTTTCGCATTTTGCTCAAATTGAAAACAGACCTCTCCCTCAAGGGGCGAGGTTATCATCAGACTCTTTGTACCAAAGTTTGTAGGTCGGATTTACTAATCTGATAAAAATATTATTG
>CAYVSD010000113.1:0-1790 GCA_964453315.1 uncultured Muribaculaceae bacterium
TATTCTCAATATATTCATCAGAAAGTTTTATTGCAACTAAATCTGGTTCAGGGAAGTATCTGTAATCTTGTGCTTCTTCTTTACTTCTCATAGCAAAAGTTTTTCCAGACACATCATCCCATCTTAAAGTTTGTTGTTTTACTCTTTCTCCCTCTTCCAATAAATCAATTTGTCTTTCAATCTCATATTCAATTTCTCTTGAAATACTCCTAAAAGAACTCATATTCTTGCATTCTGTACGTGTTCCAAGCTTCTCACCTTTTTTATGAACAGATACATTTACATCTGCTCTGTAAGATCCTTCTTCCATCTTGCAATCAGAAACTTCTATGTATTCCAAAATTGATTTTAATTTTTTAAGATATGCGTCTGCTTCTTCAGGTGATGCAATATCAGGCTCTGAAACTATCTCTATAAGAGGAACTCCAGCTCTGTTTAAATCTACTAAACTATCTCCACTAAAATCATCATGGTTTAGTTTTCCAGCATCATCTTCTATATGAATTCTTAAAATTCTAATTTTCTTTTTTCCATTTTTTGTATCAATTTCTATATATCCGTGTTCACAAAGAGGTTTATCAAATTGCGATATTTGATATGCTCTTGGTGTATCTGGATAAAAATAATTTTTTCTATCATTTTTACTATCTTGTGATATCGTACAATTTGTTGCAAGTCCAGCCTTTACAGCATATTCTACAACTTTTTCATTTAGAACTGGCAAAGCTCCTGGCATTCCCATACATACTGGGCAAACTTGTGTATTTGGCGCACCTCCAAATTTTGTACTACAATTACAAAATATCTTTGTTTTTGTTGAAAGCTCTGCATGGACTTCTAGTCCTATTACTGCTTCATAATCTTGTCTTGACATTTTTTCCTCCTCTTTATTTCATATATAACTATTTTAATGCTCATATTATCATCATTTTAATTCGACTTAAAAGATTAACTATTGCAAATAAAATACCTATGCCTAAAATAACCAATCCGAATTATAAAAAAAACTTTATTATAAAAAGAATTTATGGGACTTTTCATCTTTTTAATAAAAGTAGACCTTTTATAAAATTTTTCAACTTCTCCCTCTCTTCCCCTTATATCTTCCACATCACTATTATAATCTTTTTTATTATCTAATTGATTTGAAATGATTTTTATAAACTCTTTCATTTTATCTTTGTCAGCAAAATAGTTAATATTTTTAAATATGTATAAACGATCCATTTTTATTTTATTTTTATTATTAAAATAAGCAATTTCTACATACTCTCTGTATATTTTTCTTGTATTACGATATATAATATATTGAATTTTTATTACATCATCAACATTTATTGAATATGATGGAAATACTTTTCTTTCGATATAAATTGTATTGTTTTCTAAATTTAATTTCCAATTGTCATACTTTATAATTAAAAACTCTATTAATCCTATTCCAATAAATGCTAATAATATAATTACATCAAATCTTTTAAATTCAATTTCTAAAATTATATTAAATAACACACATAATAAAAAAATAACTATAAATAAAAAATGAGATTCTATTATTTTCCTTCTATCAGTTTCAATTATCATATATTTATTATTTTGATATGATTGTATATTTTTTTCAGGATTATCTGATTGTTTCATAAAAACCGCCTTTTAAAATATCTACTTAAATTCTGGTCTATATTTTTCTCTAAACTTAATATCTTTTTCAATTGCAAATGCTGTGTTTAATATTGTTTCCTCATCAAACTTCTTTCCAATTAATTGCATTCCTATTGGAAGTCCATTGC
>CAYVSD010000114.1:0-1037 GCA_964453315.1 uncultured Muribaculaceae bacterium
AAAGAAGAGAGAAGCGAGAAGAATTAGGATATAAAGATGATGATATAGTTATTGGAAACGTTGGAAGAATGCATTTTCAAAAAAATCAAATATTCCTACTTAAAATTTTTGAAGAATTATTAAAACTAAATCCAAATTATAAATTACAAATAATAGGTGATGGAGAAGATAGAGAAAAAATAGAAAATTACATAAAAGAGCATAACCTAGAAAATAAAGTTAAACTTTTAGGAAACAGAACTGATGTAAATGAACTTTATTCTGAAATGGATATTTTTCTATTTCCATCACTTTTTGAAGGATTGTCTGTTGCATTAGTTGAAGCTCAAGCAGCAAGTTTAATGATATTTGCAAGTAAAGACGTTATTCCTGAAGAGATAAAAATGGTAAAAAGTGATTTCCATTGGATAAGTCTAGATAAGAATGAGGCCGAATGGGCAGAAATAATTAATGAAAACTATTTCACAGAATATAAAAGATTATCTACAAGAGAGTATCTTGAAGAGGCTGGATTTGATATAGATGCAGAAGCCAAAAAGCTTGAAAGAGTTTTTTAAAAACATAAAAATATTGTAGAAGGAAAAAATAAATGAACTATTATTATATATGCGAAGGAGAAAAAGAAGGAGAATACAATGCAACTTCTAAAGCAAGAAATGATGTAGAAGAAATTCTTGAGAGGAATAAATATAAGAAATTTTTTATTCCAACCAAAAAATACGTTCAAAAAAATAAAATTAAAAAAATATATCAAGTTATGGGATATCTAAAAAATTATTTTGTTTGGCAGAAAAAAATAAAAAGTTTTTCTAAAGAAGATACAGTAGTAATTCAATACCCTTTAATTAATACTACTATTAATTTTAAAAAGATTTTAAGAAAACTTACAAATAACTCTAACACTATAGTTTTAATTCATGATATGGATTCACTTAGATATAGACCAGAAGCTCAAGGAAAAATTCTATGTGAAAGAATACGAAGAGAAGATCAAAAAATACTAAAAGAAGCTGGAGTCGTAATATCACACAATGAGT
>CAYVSD010000114.1:1047-1734 GCA_964453315.1 uncultured Muribaculaceae bacterium
AATGTCAAAAAAACTAATAGAATACGGAGTAAACAAAGAAAGAATTGTTAATTTAAATATATTCGATTATTTATATGACAAGAAAATAGTAAATTGTGGAAAACTTAACCAAAGAATTATAATTGCTGGAAATTTGTCACCAGAAAAATCAAAATATATAACAAAATTAAAAACTTTAAAAAATATAAACTTTAACTTATATGGTTTAGGTTATGAAAATGATAATTCACAAAATGTAATGTATAAAGGATCATTTAAGCCAGAAGAATTGCTAGAAAATTTAGATGGACAATTTGGACTGGTATGGGATGGAGAATCTATCGAAGGTTGTTTTGGTGGTTTTGGAGAATACTTAAAATATAATAATCCACATAAAGCTTCTATGTATATTGCAGCTAATATTCCAATTATTATATGGAAAGAAGCTGCTATGGCAAAGTTTATAGAGAAAAATGATATTGGATACACTATAGAGAAATTAAGTGATATAGAAGAATTGCTTAAAAAGATAACAACAGAAGAATATAATAAAAAGCTAAATAATATAAAACAAATAAGTTCACAAATTCGTAGTGGATACTATTTGGAATTAGCTTTAGTGAGGAGTAATGAAATAGAAAAGGAAGATGAATAAATGAAATATGATTATTTAATCGTAGGAGCTGGACTTTTTGGTGCGGTATTTGC
>CAYVSD010000115.1:0-798 GCA_964453315.1 uncultured Muribaculaceae bacterium
TGGGTCTTTCTTTACAGATACTACTCTGTCAATAACTTGAAGACCATCCTTAAACACATCATCATCTATAAGTGTTCTTAAATCAATTTCAACGATGTCACCATTTGTGAATTTAATATAAAGAACACCATTATCAGTCCAAGTACTATCTATAACACTTGGTGTGAAATCAGATACATCTAATGTACATATCTCATCACCATTGGCGTTTCTGAAGTGTATTTTGTTGTCAAGCTTGTAATATACCGCACTAGCAAATAATGTTGTTGCTGTATCTATGTTAACTCTATGCAACTCACGGTGCATTACATCAACAATACCGTTTCCAACATCTGTGTAATCCTCACGGTCATCACCATCCCAATCTGTTAAAGCCTTAACAATATTAGAGGTGTGTGCCAAATTGTTTGATATAATATTCTCTTTGTTTATGGCACGAAGGGTTTCTTGTCTTAGCTCATTTGCAATACCAAGTTCTACGGCTTCGGCACGTTGTTTTTCAGTTGCTATCTTATCATCGACTGAAGCCTCTATTTCACCCTTAATAGCATTAACATAAGCCTTGTCAGCTTTTGCGGTGATTTGTCTCTCCAAGTCAGCCTTGGTCTCGTCAATGTAATCTCTTACAGAACCGTCTTTAGCATCAGTATAATATTTCGCATCGGTTAGTGCGTTGTTAGCAACCTTATCAGCATATTTTTTAGCACCGTAAATAGTATAATCCTCTTCTCTGTCACTTGCAGAACCGATAATTGCATTATCACCGACATGAACATTCCCTAATAATATAGAACATGC
>CAYVSD010000115.1:868-1728 GCA_964453315.1 uncultured Muribaculaceae bacterium
GTGAGGTCTCTCTCAAGATTATTCAATCTCTGGTCTCTCTCAAGATTTTCCTCTCTCATGTCATCAATTCTTACATTAGCTGCATCAATTCTCTGTCCAAGAGCGTTATCACCAGCAATGCGGTCTCTCTTCTCTTCTTCCAAATCACCTGCAAGGTTATCAACAGCACCGCTTACGGCTCTAAGTTCTGTTCTGTCAGCCTTTCTATTATCTAAAGAATCTAACTGTACACCAAATCTAGCCTTATCTCTCTCATAATCAGTTTTATCATCTTTATCATTAACAGTATTAGATAAGCTATTAACCCTAGACTCCAATGCGTTTAAATCAGTCTTATCAGCCTTGCTAGGTAATGATACATTATTAATCTCATTGATGTCGTTAGTATTATTTGCTACATTTTCTGTTAACTCAGCAATGTCTTCTTGAATATCAGCAATCTCATCATCATACCTTGTTTCTAATGTATCTAGTTTGCTGTTTATGGTATCAATTTTACCATTTGTAACAGTTTTATATTGAGTTAAATCACTATTAAGCTCATTATACTGATTATACAGTGTTGTTTGAATATTACCTACTCTATCTTCAAGAGCGTTTAATCTTGACTTGCTTGCATATTTACCATCGGCATCAACTTCTGTTATGAAACCTCTGCTCATTACCCAGTCTTCAGTTGCATATGTGTCACCGATTTCTTCAAGCTTCTCATCTATATCTTGCTTTGTATATACATCAGACTTATTGGCAAATGTATTATAAGCTTCAGTTTTATCAAGTTTTTTATCAACGTCTGTTTCTAATGAATTAAGTCTTTCTCTTGTTTCTTCCTCAAATGTAGATGTTTCTTCAAGATGCTC
>CAYVSD010000116.1:0-859 GCA_964453315.1 uncultured Muribaculaceae bacterium
GTCCGTGGACCCCGTACAACATCGGACGTGACACGCAGGGGAGCATCACCCATGTAATGACCGCCGACGGAGAGCTGCTGGAGCGCTATGTCTATGATCCTTGGGGGAAGGTCGCACAGGCGGACTCCACCGGATATGTCGTCGACACCCTCTGCGTCAACCCTTGGGGCGGTGGAGGGTTCTGGTCGAAGATTGTGGGCAGTCACGGCTACACCGGACATGAATACATCGTGGGTTGTGGCCTGATAAACGCCAATGCACGCATCTACGACCCTTTCCTCGGACATTTCCTCAGCCCCGACCCCCTCATCCAGGATCCCGCCTCCACACAGAACTTCAACCGCTACGCCTACTGCCTCAACAATCCGCTGAAGTATACTGATGAGGATGGGGAGTTTATCGGAACAATCCGAACTGCCGCTTTTAGGGCACCCATATCTTTCTACGCCAGCATCTATAAAGCCATCGAAGGTGGCATTAATAACGGATGGAAAGGTGCTTGGAACGGATTCTCATCGGAATGGGTCCAATATGGACATCGCGTCTCAAATGCTTTCAAGATTGATATGGGCTTATTTAAAACAGATGAAGATGCTGGTTTCGGAACAAATCTGTTGACCCTGTTTTCCAGATTCACATGGGAATCACAACAGAGGGTTTTAGGTAACAGTCTCGCTCATATAAGAAACAACTTATGGCGAACAAATGTTGATTATTATCATGAAGCAACTTTGGTTAATAGAACCGACAAAGACGATCGATGGGGAGTGACGTTAGGTTCATATATTAACGGTAAGAATTTAACTGCAAATCCTCGAACTGATGCAGTATTTGCTCATGAATACGGGCATGTCAAACA
>CAYVSD010000116.1:869-1710 GCA_964453315.1 uncultured Muribaculaceae bacterium
AAAGTAAACTTCTTGGTCCTGCATACACACCGATAGTAGGACTTCCAAGTTTTCATGGAAGTGCATTGGATGGTGTTTTGGGACATGAGCATAAGAACGAGTGGTATGAAGTATGGGCTAATAATCTTGCCAACGATTACTATACAAGTATTGGAGACACAACAGCATCTGCGACGTTAAAAGCGCGTAACCCCCTATCCCATTCACCGGAATGGTATGATGCCATAACAGGTATATATTATTTAGCGCTTTTGTTAGCTCCGCATATTTTTTGAGAAAGTTATCTTCTTTATATTGGATTCATATGAAAAAAAACCTTTTTATTTTATTCTCAATTGTTTTTTTTACTGGTTGTCCATTAGATTACTACTATTCTATACGATGCTACAACGTCAGTGATATTGATCCCATTTGTTGCGTTTTAGACAAATGCTTATCTGACAGTTCGGTTACTGCAGGGAGTCAATACGCCTGTTTAACTAAAGATTATATTTATGCTTTTGATTTCAATAGGAGGCCGGAGAAAGAAATAAAGGATTCCATTGCAATTTATTTCTTGAATTCGGAAGCAGCAGATATTGATTTGTATTATGGTATTATTTCGAAAACAGCGGCAAAGACTATTAATAATTCCCCCAACTTGATACTTGCAACATATATCTTTTCGGTTAAACAACTGAAAGCCCTTGACTGGTCATACAGTTTTCCTCCTGATGAGAAAATGAAAGAGTTGGGAGTTCTCACCATCCCATCTTACGAAGAGTTAAATGAGAAATATCGAAAATAGGTTTTTTCTCCTTGCCACTACCGCCTACAACGCGCCTATGGTGCTCGCGAAGGT
>CAYVSD010000117.1:0-1709 GCA_964453315.1 uncultured Muribaculaceae bacterium
AATTGAGGTAATAAATATTTGTAATACTCTTGTGGAGAATTAATTTTTCTTCCTAATAAATCATATATTCTCATAGTTTCACTTTTGTCAAATAAAACATTATCCTGTTCTTCAAAAATTTTAGATCCTTTTTTCATTGAATGTATGGTGTTTCTTTGTATATCAACACATTGATACTTTTTTATTTTATATTCTTTTTCTTCATCATATACCACTGTATTATCACTTAATGAAATGTATTTTTCACTTTTTAATGGGTGAAACTGAACTGAAGTATTCGAAATATCATTTTTTAACACCTTAAATAATTTGTTTGAAAATGGTATAAATACTTTTTCAATCCCCCATGCCTGATTAATTAATACATAAGGAACTTTAAAATAGCCTTTTTTTATGTTTTTTTCTATTTTATCTATTTGCTTTGTAGTTAAGATATTATAATTATTTAAATATGATTCTATTTCTTTATTTTTATATATATCCAAACTTAAGTTTTCACTTTCTATAAATTTTATCATATTATATTTCTCCCTCCATCTACTACAAATACACTGCCTGTAGTTTTAAAAGAAAAGTCATTAATAATATCATAAATACTAGTCGCAACATCTTTTGGTTGACATATGTATTTCATTGGTATTTTATTTCTTGCAATGTCAGCTTTAGCACTATCTTCTTCAAAAATTTTATTCATATTTGTATATGTTGCTCCTATGGCAAGAGAGTTAACTGTTATTTTTCTTTCTGATAATTCCTTGGCAAATAACTTTGTGAGTATAACAATACCAGTTTTTGAAATATCATAATGAGCATGATCTACTCTTGGCTTATTGTAATGAGTAGAAGATATATTTAATATTGTACTTCCAAATTTCATTTTATTGGAAACTATTTGTGTAAGATAGAAATTAGATGTAAGATTTACTTTCAATACTTTTTCCCAGTCTTTTAGAGATAACTCTGATATCTTAGCAATTGTTTGTATCCCAGCATTATTTATTAATATATCAATATTCCCATATTTTTCGTAAATATCATTTACAATATCATCTATACTATGAAAATTAGTGATATCTTCTGTTATAGTTTCAATATTAGAATTGTCTTGTTTTAATCTATCACATGCTTTTTCATCATTATCAATAACTATTACTTTATTATTTTTAGAAAATAATAATGCTGTTTCTTTACCTATACCATTAGCTCCTCCTGTGATTAAAACTATTTTATTTTTTATATTATTTTGCATATTACTCCTCCTTTTTTCGCAAAAAAAAGGCAAAAATACTAGATCAAACTAATACTTTGCCTCACTGTTAAACACTAATATTTTCTTTAATATATTACTTTTCATATAAATCATCTCTCAGTCAAAAAAATATATTCAATTTATCCAATTTTTCTATGATATATCATCATAAAACTTTTGTCAATACTTTTTTTCATTTATTTAGTATATCCCCTGCCGATGTAAGTAATGATAAAGGTATTTCTCCCATAAGACAAAAATACTTCTCGCCAAGTTTGCGAGAAGTTTGTTCGTACTATATCTGTGATAAAGGATTAAAACCTTTATAAAATAAAACTTTATAGTACTATTAAGTTTTTAGCAATTTATAAGAATTTGTAATGTAAAAATAAAAACCAGCCTTTATTGAAGTGAACCCCAAATAGTTCACAGAAATAAAAAACTAGTTGTATATCAAAAA
>CAYVSD010000118.1:0-1680 GCA_964453315.1 uncultured Muribaculaceae bacterium
CTTCTGTATAACCTTCAGTTCTAGCCATTTCAGCTCCAGCTAAACGTCCAGATACAGCAACTTTAATACCTACAGCTCCTGCTTTCATTGTATTTCTAATAGCTCTCTTTTGAACTGCTCTAAATGATGCTCTATTTTGAATTTGCATTGCAATTGATTCTGCAACTAAAGCAGCATTTAAATCAGGATTTTTAACTTCTACTATAGATAAGTAAATTTCTTCTCCTGTTAATTTTTGAAGAGCTTTTTTATGTTTTTCAATATCAGCTCCACCTTTACCAATAACGATACCAGGTTTTGCTGTATTGATAATTACATTAGTTCTTTTATTATTTCTTTCAATTACGATAGAAGCAACTGAACATCCTTTTAATTCTTTATCTAAATATTTTCTAATCTTTAAATCAGCATTTAAATATTTAGCAAAATCTTTAGTTGGTGCATACCATTTACTTTCCCAGTCTCTGTTGATACCAACTCTAAGTCCGACTGGACTTACCTTTTGTCCCATGTTTAGTCCTCCTTCTCTGTCATATTATCAGTAACACATACATAAATATGACTTGTTCTATGATAATTTTTAGCTACTCTTGAGTGAGAAGCAGCTTTTCTTCTCTTTAAAGTTCTTCCTTCACTAATATAAGTTTCTTTAATAACTAAATCTTCTTTTTTAGCTCCGAAATTGTTAACAGCATTAGCTGTTGCAGAGTTAAGAACTTTAATAATTAATCTACTTGCTTTTGTATTTGTTGTAAGTAAGATTGCTTCAGCTTGGCTAACACTCTTTCCTCTAATTAAATCTAGAGTCATTCTAGCTTTTAGTGGAGCAATTTGAGCTCCTTTATGTATACTATATGTTTCCATTTATTTTGCCTCCTACTTACCGCTTCCAGCATGGCCAGTAAACTTACGAGTTAAAGCAAACTCACCAAGTTTGTGTCCTACCATATCTTCAGTTACATATACAGGAATGAATTCACGTCCATTATGAACAGCAAATGTATGTCCTACAAATTCTGGAAATATTGTTGAACGTCTTGACCAAGTCTTAATAACTTCTTTTTTACCACTTGCATTTAACTCTCTTACTTTCTTTAAAAGTCTAGGAAATGCATATGGTCCTTTTTTTAAACTTCTTGACATTTTACGGTTCCTTTCTTAATTATTTCTTACGTCTTGTCATGATTAATTTCTCTGATGCTTTTTTAGTTTTTCTAGTCTTTAATCCTAGAGCTGGTTTACCCCAAGGAGTCATTGGTTGAGCACGTCCTACTGGAGCTCTACCTTCACCACCACCATGTGGGTGATCATTAGGGTTCATAACAGATCCACGAACTGTAGGTCTAATTCCCATATGTCTTTTTCTTCCTGCTTTTCCTAAGTGTAGTAATTCGTAATCAGTGTTTCCTACTTCACCAACTGTTGCACGGCATACACCAAGAACTTTTCTTGTTTCACCACTCTTTAATCTTAAGATAACGTATTTTCCTTCTTTACCAAGAATTTGTACGCTACTTCCAGCACTTCTAGCAAGTTTTGCTCCAGCACCTGGATTTAATTCAACATTGTGAACCATAGTACCAACAGGAATATTGTTAAGTGGTAATGCGTTACCAACTTTGATATCAGCATTTTCTCCACTTTCAATTTTATCTCCAACTTTTAAGTTAAGTGGAGCGA
>CAYVSD010000119.1:0-1669 GCA_964453315.1 uncultured Muribaculaceae bacterium
TACAAAACTTAATACTACTATTAAAAACTATTTACAAATAAAAATTCATATAACTTTCATCAATAATATCCTGTTCGATGCCGATGTAGCGTAGGGTGATGGCAGAATAGGAATGGTTGAAAATCTTCTGCAGGAGTTCAATATTATCAAACTGTTTATAGTGGTGGTAACCAAAGGTTTTGCGCAGCGAGTGGGTGCCGATTTTGTCCTGAAGATTTAATGTCTTTGCAGCCTTATTCAAAATTCTGTATGCCTGGTTTCGGTCAAGCCTGTTTCCTTGTTGCGTAATAAATAACGGTTCATCTTCCTGGCGGTTTTTTACAAAATCTTCAAGCACAACTTTTAGCTCCGGATTTAACGGAAAACGCTTATTTTTCTTTGTCTTTTTCTCTTTAATTTCGACAAAATCCCTGCCCTTAACATCGCCGACATCAAGTTTCAAAATGTCAGAAATTCTGAGTCCGCAGTTTATCCCGAAAATAAAAAGCACAAGATCTCGCTTTTTGCGTTTCAAAACCGCCTTCATTTTTTCAATATCCTCTCTATTCCTTATCGGTTGGACAATATTCATACTTCCTCCTATATCCCAAAATAGTCTACCCCCAAGTTGTATCTTACGAAAAACTCAAAATCCTTGCTGTATCTTTCGCCAGTAATGAGTTTTGAAATATAGCTTTCTGTCATTTTGAGCCGTTTTGCAAGTTTCTTTTGCGTAAATTCTTTTTGTCGCAAAGCGGACCGTATCGCTAGTTCCCGCCTGTATAAAAACACGCTTTTCGTTTTTGCCAAATTTTCATCGGCGCGTTCTTTAATATAATCAATGCTTTGTAGCTCTTTTTTCTTCATAAAAACCTCCGAAATACTCTGGGGAAACACATCTTAACTCTGTTTTGGAAACATTGCAAGTCCAACACAAATCGTGTCGAAATGATACAAACCAACTCGGAAGGAGTTCCAATTTAAGGTCGGAAGAGTGATAGATGTGAGTACGATGAACAAAGATAAATACATATCAATTCAAGAACTGGCAGATCTTAAAGGCGTAAGCACTCGGGCGATTCGGATGTCGCGTGATAAATATGTCACCCGTGAAATTATTGTCAGAGGCGGAAAAAGTTTTGAAATCCTATTATCAAGTATTGAGCTGGATTTACAGGACAAATATTTTGAGCAAAAGACACAAATAACGTCAGAATCGACGGCTTTGATACCGATTTTGCCTGTCAAAAATCTTCCGACAAAAGTTAATGAAATCGCTTTGGCGCGTTTGGATTTGCTTCGCGAGTGGCAAAAATACAGAAAACATCACCCTGATGGTAAAACCCGTGCCGGAGTTGAGTTTATTGAAAGCTACAATACCGGCATGTTGTATCCGCATATTTTTAAGGTGCTTGGCAAAACTTCGATTGGCTCGGTTGAGCGTTGGAAACGAAAGCTTGGAAACACTACGGATTATCATTTATTGCTGCCAAAATATGAGTATGCGACAGAATTTCGCATGTCTTTGACCGATTATGAAAAACAAGTGTTTTTGAAAATTTTGCTGCATCCAAACAAGTTTTGCGTCGGCAAAGCAATTTCAATAACCAAGCATATTTTGTCAAAAGAGGGGCAGATAAATGTTCAGGATGTGACATTTCGCCGTTATGCGAATTGGTTTCGGGATAAC
>CAYVSD010000120.1:0-1193 GCA_964453315.1 uncultured Muribaculaceae bacterium
ATGACAAACTTATGAGATATGGGATATACATCTGCCCACTCTAGCCACTTGAGTGAGATTCCGTAAGAAGCCCAATATTCTATGTCATAATCTCTCCATTCTCTCTTTCTACACTTAAGTTCCACTTTTCCGTGCATCTTAACAGGTTTAATACTTTGAGGACTTCCTTCTCTATAGGTTACTGTAGTCTTTCTTATAACTTCTTTTACTATCTTATCAATAGTAGCATTATAATCAAGATGCCATAAATTCATAAAGAAAGTCATAAAACTTCCTCTTTCATTATTATATCCAAAATCAACAGGACTATTAGATGTTGTTAATGATATTATTCCTCTACTTGTTAGTTCAGCAACTGCTCCACTATTTATTTGTAATTCACAGGTATGCCCTTCCGTTTTTAATAATTTTTTAATTATTTCAATAATTGCCTTATTTTTATTTTCCAATAAATATTTTGTTATTTTTCTTTTAACCACTTTTGTTTTATGTTTTTTTATAAAATAATCAGATATATATATCAAGATTAAAACAATAACTAACACAGTTGAAATCAAAAACAATATACCTAAAATAGTTCCTATATTATTCTTCAGTGCACTTAAATATAACTTATTTATTATGGGATCTGGAAGGAATAACATTAATCCAGTAAAAATCATAATTCTAAATGATATTATAAAAACTTTTCTCTTTGGTATGTTTAATAAAGATACAATATCTTTAGAATCAATATTAACTCCCATTTATATCACCTTTTCTATATTCCAGATTTTCTTCTATTACATTCTCTACAAAGCATTTGACAATTTTCCGATATTGTTTTTCCTCCTTCATGCCATGGTGTAATATGATCCGCTTCCATTTCAGTTATTTCAAAATGATTTCCACAGTTAGGACATATACCATTTTGTCTTTCATAAGCTTCACGTTTTTGATTATCTGTAAATGCTCTTATGCTTAAATGTTTTTGCTCTCCAGAAAGCAAATATGTATATATTCCACTTTTCTTTGTTACATCATCGTCCATCATTAATTCTTTTATTTGTTCTTCCATTTTATCAGAATTATATGAATTATCTTTATTTTTATTATATAGTATTCCCCAATCTATGCCTTTCATTTCTTTTCTATAATTAGGAAATAATGTATTAACCCAATTAATAACACTTTGATAATAAATCCATAATTCA
>CAYVSD010000120.1:1203-1644 GCA_964453315.1 uncultured Muribaculaceae bacterium
GAGTCGCCATATAATCTTCTATTTGGCAATTATATTTATCAGAAATCCATTTTAATGCTGTTTCTAAATAATCTTGTCTAATTGTAGAACCATTCATCAATTTTTCACCAATCTGATAAGCAGGACATCCTGTTTTACTAAAATGTCTTTTTGCATCATATAACCAAGGTCCAGTATACATGGCATTTCTTAATTCTTGATCTGTTAATTTCTCTCCTGCAATATTTATAATTTTAAACCAATCTAATTTTTCTTTGTCCGTACCTTCACAAATATATATCATTAATTTATAATTTAAAATTGCATCTTTTTCCGTTTGAGTTAAATTATTAAAATATCTTTGATTTAATGAAAAATCCCCATTTACATATTGACATATTGATAAAGTTCTTTGTTGTCCATCTAATAATTCATAATTATCACCATTTTTGCACCAATACA
>CAYVSD010000121.1:0-1557 GCA_964453315.1 uncultured Muribaculaceae bacterium
TTTTAAATAATATTTACCCCAAAGTTTTTTTAGGCAATTTATCCATACTTTCTATAATTTTTTCAGGGGTTATATCATTTTCTATTATTTTTACATTATATAATTTTTCATCAGGTGCCCATTTTTTTGAAGGTCCGTTTTGATAAAAAACACAAACGGTCGGGCATGAGACGGCATAACCTAAATGCATGGTGCCTGTATCAACACTAATCAATTTTTCACAAACAGATAATAAATTTGCAAGGTCATATATTGATGTAATATTGGTTAAATCAACAAAATTTGTGCATCCGTGCTTTTTTATATTATCGGCATAATTTCTTGCAATCTGTCCGCTCCCAAAAAATAACACGGTTTTTCCTTTTGTATGCAGGTTATTAATAATTTCTATGGCATGCTCTAACAGCATATCTTTAGATTTGCATTTAGAGGTACAACATAACCCGATTAAAGTTGAATTTGGGTAATTTTCACGAATTTTTTTAGCAATAAAACTTTCTTTTGGATTTGTAAGATATTTTATCGGTAAAACTTTTTCTGCCTTTTTTGCATACCCTTCAAACAAATGCCCGTTAATATCCTGCGCTTTTATCGGTTCTCGTCCTGTGGGAATGTCAGATACCAAAAACTTTATAAATTTTGGCGGTTTTGCAACAACTCTTTTTGCGCCAAGAAGACGTGAAACAATTATTCCTCTTGGATTTCCGTACACTACAAAAGCTACATCTATCTTATTTCTGTATTTACAATGATATGCAAATTTTATTAATCCTAAAAATCCTTTATTTTCTTTTCTTTTATCTAAAAATATAGCATCATCAACATCTTTCTGATATTTTGCCACCTCTACAAACGGTTTATTTGTCAGAAAAACTATTTTGCAGTCGGGGTATTCCGTTTTTAAATTTTGGCAAAGAGGATTTGTAAGCAACACATCCCCAAAGAAAGATAAATTTACGATTAAAAAAGTTTTCTGCATAAATACCCTTTTTATACATCTAATGTCATATTATATAACAAAATAAGACTGCTTATGTGAATAAATGTACATCAAGGTACTTATTTTGTCAATAAAAAGGACATGTAATAGTATTATTTTAAAAATGCTACTCATTTAAAATATTAAATGAGGTATGTAAATGAAATCATCAATTCAGCTTTTCGGTAAAAAAATAAAGGAAATCAGAAAAAGGCAGGGACTAACACAAGAGAAGCTGTCAGAAATAATGGAAGTTGATCCTAAAACTATCAACAGATTAGAAAACGGATATTCTTTTATAACATACGAAAACTTAGAAAAACTGGCAAACGCACTAAATGTTGAAATAAAAGATTTTTTTGATTTTCAACATTTAAACAATAAAGAAACATTGCAAAAATATATTATTAAAACGACAAAAGAGTTACCGACGGCAAAGCTGCAAAAATTGGCAAAATTTATTCGTGATTATTTGTAGTAGGTATAATTCAATAAAGTAAGTAGGATAAACTTTAGTCTACCGATACATTTTTTGTTATCGCTCCCCACCTGTATCTCTAATATTTTGCTCGCAAAAC
>CAYVSD010000122.1:0-1529 GCA_964453315.1 uncultured Muribaculaceae bacterium
AAGATAAAATCGATGAGATAAATAAAGATTTGTGGGAGGTTGTAAAATATTATTTCCTTAATATAAAAGAGGGTTGGTACGAAATTGATGACGAGAATAAAACATTAAAACTTATTGAAGGTTATAACAGACCGTATTTATTCTCGTATAAAGATGACAGATTTTTAAAGGATTATAAAGGCTATCAGCAGTACGGAATGAATAAAGATTTTTCTCCTGCACGAGGCAGAATCGCATTAACCTCTGTATTTTCAAAAGGTATATTAAAAGAGATGGATATGGCTTGTCCACAGGAAGCAAAGATTTATGTAAATTCTGATATTGAGCCTGTTGAGATTGGTTATTATAATGTCGGGATAACTTCAAAAGATAATACTTCTCACAAGCATATTTTAATCGGGCAGACAAAAGACGGAAGAACATTATCTGATAGTGAGTGCCGAGAACTTTTAAATCTTCCTGTTGTAAAAATAGAAGAACGCAACGGCTTTGATACAATCCGAATGGGGAGTTTACTTGAGCCGTTTGAGTTTAATTTGAATGATAAAATATCAAAGGATGAGATTTTACAGGAATATTTCAAGAACAAAGAGGGTTCTATTGCTTACGAGGTTGAAAAATTGAGAATGCTTGCAGGACGTAAAAAGTCTGCTCTTGAACTCAATTTGACCGACCTTAAAACCGAAATTGAAACAATGAAAAAGCAATTAAACAGTAAGAATTCTGACCGCTTGGAAGAATTAAAATTAACAAAACAATTAAAGCTGAAACAAAAAGAATTACTAAAAAAAGAAGAGGGATTGTTCTTTGATAAAGCACAAGTAGATGTTGAAACTGATGAGGCAATTCAGGAGCTTACAAACGATTATAATTTCAATGTAATAATAGGTGCAAAATTCAAACTTCAAATCGTTAAAGCCGAGTAAAAGTTCTTCATGTTCATGGTAATATAATTTCAAAAGGGGTAATAATTATATGGTTGAAGGTATCGAAAAAATAAGCGGACAGAGCATGGATATAGAGTTATCCGAAAAAGAAAAATTAAAGTCTGTATTCCCACAATGCTTTAATGATGGCAAACTTGATATAGACAAGTTGCTGAATCTTTGCGGTGAATACATCGACAATGATTTTGAAAAATACAAGTTTGAATGGAAAGGCAAATCAAACTGCTATAAAATTGCAGGGAAACGCTCAACAGGAACACTCCGCCCATGCAAAGATGAGAGTGTAAATTTCGATACAACAAAAAACCTTTATATTGAGGGAGATAATTTAGAAGTCCTCAAACTATTACAAAACGCTTATTTTAGAAAAGTAAAAATGATTTACATCGATCCTCCGTATAACACAGGAAACGATTTTGTTTATGAAGATGATTTTGCTGATCCGATGGCAAAATATAAAGAGATTACCCAACAGACAACAAAATCTAATCCTGAAACAATGGGAAGATTTCACACCAATTGGTTGAATATGATGTACCCACGCTTGAGGTTAGCATCAAATCTTCTTCGTGATGACGGTGT
>CAYVSD010000123.1:0-1504 GCA_964453315.1 uncultured Muribaculaceae bacterium
TGCTTTCTAAATTAAAATTAATGAACCACGTTTTAGAATATATGCTTGGTGCTAAGGCACACAATGCCACATCACGAGGCAAAATGGAATCTGCAATTGAAAAATCAGGAGTTAAAAAATGGAATATAAAAGAAATTAAAACCCCTGAAAAGACACAATATGTAGTTGATGTTGACGGAATTCCTGTCGGCAAATTTGAAGATGCTAACCAACTTGCAACCGCAATGATTGAGAGAGTTTCTGCGAATTACGATGAAACTGCGATTCCTGAGATAAAAACAGAAACTGTAAAACCGAAGTCTGAAGTTAAAATTTCTGAAGTAAAACCTGAATCTGAAGTCGTTACGGATGTAAAACCTGAAGGACTAAAAGAAAATCCTTTATTAACAAGATTAGAAACTGCAAATGACAGAGAGTCTTTTGTCGCAATTCGTGATGAAATCAAAAAACTTCCAAATGGTGAAGAAAAGACTCAACTTATGCAAGCATATTTGAAAAAATACCATGAATGGTCATCAGATCCTTCAAGACCTGATATTAGAATGGAATATAAACCTGAAGAGCAACTTTCTGAACAACCTGTTAACAATGAAACAAAATCTGAATTAACAACTATGCTGTCATCTGTAAAAAGTATAGACGAAACAAAAATAAAAACATTTGTTGAAAACATCCCTAATCAGCAAAGTGCAGAACTATTAACAAAATATCTAAAAACACATATTGAAGATAAAAATATTCGTCAAATAATTTTGGTTTGTCAAGACAATACAGCATTTGAAAATTTAATTAGTTATCTTGAAAAACAGGGAGACAGACAAATTAATTCAAATGAAATTAATGCGATGAAATGTTTTTCACGTGATAAGTTTGAATATATACAAGAAAGAGGTTTTGATGGTTTACGACGTTTAGATATGGGCGAAATAATGTCTATGAATAAACTCGAACCTGAACAGAAAGAAACTTTATTTAAATTATACGTTTCTAAGATATTTGCAACAGCACCTTATCACAGATTATTTTATTTAAAAGATATGAATCTTGATGAGGCAAAATTATCGAGATTAGATTCTTTATGTGATGGCATTGACGAACGATATATGCTTGATGATTCTGCAACAAATTATGTGAACTTGTTAGAATTAGATAATAGTCAAATTGATATAATTGAAAAACGAAATCTATTGAAAAAAATTCCGGGAAGAGAGAAAAAACTTTCAGCTTACGACATTGAGGCATTAATAACTATTAATGATGCTCAATGGCAAAATGTTGTAGATAGAGGATTATTAAAAGATATTGAAGGTAGAGAAAGCTTGTGGGGTAATAACGGACTATCAGGAGAAAGTATAACAGATTTGGCAAATCTGTCCGATACTGAATGGAATAACGTAATAAAGCGTAATTTATTATTATTGAAAAAAGAAGAAACTAAATCAAGTGATGTCCAATATATAAGTGGTGAACTAATCGCAGAACTTGGAAAATTTACAGATGAACA
>CAYVSD010000124.1:0-1500 GCA_964453315.1 uncultured Muribaculaceae bacterium
AACTCTCGCTAAGGAACTCGGCAAAATCACCTCGTAACTTCGGGAGAAGAGGTACCCTGGTAGAGTGAAGCGGTTCGCCCGTGGAGCTTGATAGGGTCGCAGTGAATAGGCCCAAGCGACTGTTTACCAAAAACATAGGTCTCTGCTAAGTCGATTAAGACGATGTATAGGGGCTGACGCCTGCCCGGTGTCGGAAGGTTACGCGGAAGGGTTAGACTTCGGTCGAAGCTCTGAAACTAAGCCCCGATGAACGGCGGCCGTAACTATAACGGTCCTAAGGTAGCGAAATTCCTTGTCAGGTAAGTTCTGACCCGCACGAATGGCGTAACGATTTGGGCGCTGTCTCGGCGAGAGGCTCGGCGAAATTGGATTATCCGTGAAGATACGGATTACGTGTACCAGGACAGAAAGACCCTATTGAGCTTTACTGTAGCTTGAAATTGAATTCGGGTTCTTATTGTGCAGTATAGGTGGGAGACTTTGAAGCAGGGACGTCAGTCTTTGTGGAGTCATCGTTGAGATACCACTCTGTAATAATTTGAATTCTAACCATGATCCCTCTAACAACAGGGCATAGGACAGTTTCTGGTAGGCAGTTTGACTGGGGCGGTCGCCTCCTAAAATGTAACGGAGGCGTTCAAAGGTTCCCTCAGGTTGGTCGGAAATCAACCATTGAGTGCAATAGCAAAAGGGAGCTTGACTGTGAGACCTACAAGTCGAGCAGGTGCGAAAGCAGGATATAGTGATCCGGTGGTTCTGAATGGAAGGGCCATCGCTCATCGGATAAAAGTTACCATAGGGATAACAGGCTTATCTCCCCCAAGAGTCCACATCGACGGGGAGGTTTGGCACCTCGATGTCGGCTCGTCGCATCCTGGAGCGGTAGTACGTTCCAAGGGTTGGGCTGTTCGCCCATTAAAGCGGCACGCGAGCTGGGTTCAGAACGTCGTGAGACAGTTCGGTCCATATCCGGTATACGCGCAAGAGATTTGAACGGAGTCTTCCTTAGTACGAGAGGACCGGGAAGAGGGAACCGCCAGTGTACGGGTTATTCTGCCAAGAGTAAACGCCCGGTAGCTGTGTTCCAAGCGGATAAGTGCTGAAAGCATATAAGTACGAAGCCCACCGTAAGATGAGATCTCTCATAGCATAAGCTAGTAAGTCCCGTTGCAGATTACGACGTTGATAGGTCCGAGATGTAAGAATGGCAACATTTTTAGTTGACGGATACTAATAGGACGAGGGCTTTTCCTAAATGTTAGGTTTCTATACTTAACACAAAGGTGTTGATTGCGTTTAGTTTATATTTCTTATGCAACTTTTAGCGTATGATGCTGACAATAGTTGTTTACCGCATATCGGTAACAACAAAAAAAGAATCGTCGGTGACCAATCGTGAGGAAAACTCCCGTTCCCATCCCGAACACGGTCGAAAAGACTCATTGAGGCGAAAATACTCGGCGGGCCACTGCCCGGGAAGATAGCTAGTTGCCGACACTT